>JABHFC010000283.1 GCA_018676275.1 Gammaproteobacteria bacterium
AGGATAAGCTGGAGCAGCTTTTTTAAAGCCTATATAGGAGCCTCCACTGTTAGAAGGTGGTTCTTGTATACGTATCCCGGTCACCAGTTCTGCATCACCAAGGCATGTTGTATAGGAGTCAATGAGAAATTCTCGTATGGGTACGCCCCGACGGCCGTCTGGTCCCTGGCAAACAACTTCACAATCCAGCACGAAGAGCAGAGCAGGCCAGTCACTACTGGGATCAGCAACACTGACGGAACCGCCAATAGTACCCAGGCTCCGAACCTGTGGGTCGGCAATCCCGCCGGCACAATCTTTCAAAATTGGCACAGATTTGGCTATGTCTGATTTGGCTATCTGAGCGTGTGTACATAGGGCGCCTATACAGATAGTGCCATTTTCATTCTTTATATCGCTTAAACCGGGGATCCTGGTGATATCAACCAGGTCAGAGGGCTCATCCATGCGCATTTTTAATATAGGCACAAGAGATTGACCGCCAGAAATGGGCTTTGCGCCTTCTCCCAGCTCCGTTAAAAGTGTGATTGCATCATCCAGGCTATGAGGACGATGATAACGAAATGGTTGTGGGTACATAATTCAACAATCTCCTGAGGCAGTCATCATTTCATGATTGGCTGCGTAAAATTGATTTATCGTTACTCGCTAGAGTGGGAGAGCATAATGTTCGTCGGACAATACGTCAACGTATGCTCATGATTTCGAAGCTTAAACAGAATATGACTTGAGCGAGGTCAATCTTAGTTTGGATATTCTAGCTAAGTTCCTGTCTTTTGAGTAAAATCATTGGTTTCGCATATGAAGTTGAAACGTCGATATTTGTAAGCCTATGAGTAAAGAAAATCAACTTAACAAACTTAAGGAATCTGTCACCAACACACTCGTTGGTGTTGATACTCAGGAACTGTCTGGCGTTGATTTTGGTGAGTTTAATTGCAAGGAAATCGAGTTGCCAGGTGGATTGAGTGTACTGGATATTCATATCGACCCGGTAATCATCAAACGTCACCCTAATCATATTGTGGAAGATGCGAATCATGATTATTTTCTGACCACATTGCTTGAGGGGAAAGCAACAATCCATCAGGCCGATAAGACCTATATAATGAATCCTGGGGATCTTGCTCTGATGACCGGTGGTTTGCCCTATACAATAGAATACGAAGAAACAAGTCGTCGCCTGATCGTGCGTATTCCTCACGAAATTTTTAAGCAAAGACTGACTAATTGTGAAGAGAAAGTGATTATAGGTCACCTGCCTAATGAAGGTTTGGGGCGAGTTGTAAATGAATTGCTGAAGTCCGTTGCCTTCGAAGCCGAGAGTCTGAATGTTACAGAACAGTACACCCTGACCCAGAGTTTACTGGAGTTGACCGGTGCTTTGACTCGAGCTCTTATTAAGCCACAGGATCTGAAATCAGAACCCCGACATACCGACTTGTTAAATCGTATATTTTCTTACATTGAAGAACATTACATGGATAGCGATCTGACACCGGAGAAAATTGCCAAGGGGAATGGTATATCTACGCGATACTTGCACAGTTTATTCCGTGACTCCGGTACGACTGTGTTGAAGTGGGTTTGGGAACGTCGTTTGAAGGCGGCTCGCAACGATTTACTGGATCCTGCACAAGCTCAATCCCGTATCAGCGAGATTGCTTTTCGCAGAGGATTCAATGACTCAGCCCATTTCAGCCGCACATTTCGCAGCCGTTTTGGCGTTTCTCCTACTCAACTCCGAAGTCGTGGAGATAAATCGCTGTAAATTGGCAACCTTGTCCGTCAACTATTTGCACTTGCAGTCAAGGACTAGCACGTTAAAAGGCAAGACGAAGTCTCGCCTTGAGTATTACTATGACTGCATCCTAACAATTAACCCTCAGTGGCGATTCGCCCTGTGACACAATCCAGGAGATAAGCAAAATGAGTACTTCCGTAGACCCTAAAGTGGGTGTCATATTCAAATCTTACGAGCCCATGTCATCAATGCAAAAATATGCAGCGCAGACCGAGGCTTCAAACATGATGGGCGGTTTCTGGATTGCAGAAGCTTATCACTGGTTTCGTCAGTATGGACTGGAATCAAGAGGCTGTTTTGCTACATTGGCTGCTGTTGCTCTTGCCACGAAGAATATCCCGGTCGGACTCGGTATTACTTCTCCTTATATCAGGCATCCTACGGTTCAGGCCGCTGAAGCCGCCGCAATCGATGAATTATCCAATGGTCGTTTTATTATGGGCATCGGCGTCGGTAAAGTAGGTATTGAATACCTGGAATATGATATTGACGTGATGAAACCTGTGCATGTTCATAGTGAATCTATTGACATTATGCGCAAGATTTTTAGTGGAGAGGCCTATTCCTATAAAGGCGCTCATTTTGAATCATCAATGCCTGCATATGATCGCGCCGCGGACGGTTTGCGAACCGACATTCCTATTTATGTGGGTGCTACCGGACCTTTTATGCAGCGTCTTAGCGGTCGTGAGAGTGATGGTATGTTGACCGCAGGTCTGACCTCACCGGCATTTTTGAAATATGCTATTGAAAACATGCATAAAGGTGCAGCGAAAGTAGATCGTAAATTACCGGCTGACTTCCCTGTTGGCGGCGTGATTTTGACTGCCTGTTCAAAAGATGGAGACAAAGCACGCGACGCCACGCGTAGTTATACTGGCACTTATGTTGTTAACAAGATTCGAAATATTAAAAATGACGTGATTCTCGCCGGTTCAGGCTTACCAGATTCTGCCTGGGATCCATTCCGGGAAGCAATCGCAGCAGGTACTCAGGACAATGTTACCCATCTGGTTACCGATGAAATGATGCGCAAGTTCACCGTTATCTCGGGTAGCCCGGAGGACTGTCTTGAGATTACCCAGGAACTGGTAGATGCAGGACTCAATTTGCCACTTCTTGAAGTAGTTGGTAAGACAGAGGCTGACAATCTGGAAACCATCAAGTTAATGGGTGAACATGTTGTACCTAATTTAAAACCGCAGATAGTGGAAGGATAAACGAAATGAAACTGGCAACATTTAATATCAAAGACACGGGTGCGAGAACTATTGGCGGTTATGTCAATGACACTTATGTGGATTTACATGCCTTATCAGATGGTGCTTTACCCGCTGATATGATCCAGTTTCTAAGCGCAGGTGAAGATGCTAAAGGAAAAGCGAAAGCTTTGTTGGCTGATGCCGATAAAGCCCTGCAGGATGGAGACGCGAAGTCGCTGGAAGCCAATGGTAAACGTTATGCCTACGCAGCGAATGAAATTGACTTGCTCGCACCAGTCACGCAACCAGGTAAAATTGTACATACCTCCTGTAATTTCGATGCGCATCTGGACGAGTTAACTACCTGGGAAGATTCCGAATGGCAGTCGCATAACTGGAAAGATTTTCATTTTGAGCATCCAACAGGTTTTCTGCAGGCAGGTTCTTCGGTGTGTGCGCATAATACCGATGTGTCTATTCCCAAGTTCACCAAGCAACTTGATTTTGAAATAGAAATCGGGATTGTAATAGGTAAGGAAGCATTCGAAGTTAGCAGTGAAGATGCTATGGAATATGTTGCAGGCTACACGATTTTTAATGACCTTTCTGCTCGTGATATTCAGGCACGCGAACATTCCAATATGGTTATTCTGATGGGCAAGACTTTTAAAAATTCCTGTCCTCTGGGACCTTTATTGGTAACACCAGATGAATTATCTGATCCCCATAACCTGGAAATGACCCTGAGATTAAATGGCGATGCGAGACAGGAAAGTAACACTTCGCAAATGCATTATAAAACAAGGGAGCTGGTCTCGTGGTGGTCGTTAATGGGTCTGAACCCGGGCGATGTTATCACCAGTGGTAGCCCTCCTGGCGTAATCGCCGGTATGAAGGATCCGGAGTGGTTGAAACCAGGCGATGTGGTTGAAGCCACGGTCGCGGAACTGGGTGTATTGACAACAAACGTAGTCTAATTTGAAAACGAGGTTTATTAATGTCTAA
>JABHFC010000284.1 GCA_018676275.1 Gammaproteobacteria bacterium
ACATACGATATGGTTGCTGACGACGAAATTGAATTTGACGCAACCATTCCGGTTTTCAGCCTCGCTACACCGCACACCCTGCATTAGGGTCTGTTGACCTTTATGTCCACCTACGCGATCGGCGATATTCAGGGTTGTCAGCAGGAATTAGTCTCTCTTCTGGACGAAATAAACTTCAATGAAAATAAAGATCGTCTCTGGTTTACCGGCGATCTTGTTAATCGTGGACCAAACTCTCTCGAGACCTTGCGTTTTATAAAAAAACTGGGGGATAGCGCTATTACTGTCCTCGGAAATCACGACTTACATTTACTCGCCATTGCCAATGGTCAGTCCAGCTATATGCACAAAGGCGATACTCTCAAAGAGATACTTCAGGCAACAGATAAAGATGAATTGCTTGGCTGGCTTCTACAACGTCCACTATTTCATCAAGACAAAAGCTCAGGCTTTATTATGGTGCATGCTGGCCTGGCACCACAGTGGACAATAGCACAGGCCAGTGCGCTTGCTTCTGAAGTCGAATCGGTATTGAGGGGTGACAATTACACTGAATTTTTTGCCCATATGTATGGCAACACGCCCGATACCTGGTCGGAAAAGCTGCAAGGTTGGGAGCGGTTACGTGTTATCACTAACTATTTCACTCGCCTTCGTTATTGTGAGCCTGATGGGAAAATGAATTTCTCGGAAAAAAACACACCCGGTAAACAAGCAGCTCAATATCAACCCTGGTTCGAAATTGAAAATCGTCGTAGTGCCAATATAAAACTTGTATTTGGACATTGGGCCGCATTAAGAAATTATAAAATTGACTATCTTACTTACAATGTTTATCCACTCGATACAGGATGTTTATGGGGTGGAGATTTGACGGCTTTAAGACTGGAAGATGAAAAGTGGTTTAGTGTGCCATCATTGCAGGAGAAATGGTTTAAGTAAATCCTGATAGGTCGCTTGATAAACGTATTTCTAACTATCGGTTACGTCTGATGACGTGTCACTTTTATTACAGACGTTCCAGCACGACAAAACTGTAATCGAAATCATTCTTCTCATCGGCTTTGAAGGCTTGTCTTTCAATTTCGCGCCACTGTCCACGATCAAACTCTGGAAAATAAGTATCACCTTCAAGGTCTGCATGCACTTCTGTGATAAACAGACGTTTTGACACTTCCAATGCGTCTGCGTAGAGTTGCGCACCGCCGATGATCATCAATTCATCACTATCTAAGAATCTCGATTCAAGTTCGTTCAGCTGGTTAATTACCGTACAACCATTCGCCCGGTAATCCTTATTTCGTGTAAGGACGATATTTTCCCTACCAGGTAAAGGCCGCCCGATAGATTCATGTGTCTTTCTGCCCATCAGAATAGGCTTGCCCATGGTGATGGATTTGAAATGCTGGAGATCAGCTGACAGGTGCCAGGGTAAATCCCCGTCCCTTCCGATCAAGCTATTGCTCGACATAGCAACGACAATTGAAATATTCATTATTAAACAGCTATTGGCGCTTTTATTGTCGGTTGTGCTTCGTAATTGCGCAGCTCAAAGTCATCATAGGTAAATGAAAAAATATCCTTGATTTCGGGATTAATTTTCATCGAAGGTAAGGTCAGCGGATGACGAGATAGTTGTTCTTCAACCTGGTCCAGATGATTCAGATATAAATGCGCATCACCAAAAGTATGCACGAAATCACCTGGCTCAAGATTGCAAACTTGCGCCATCATCATTAGCAACAAGGCATAGGAGGCAATGTTAAAAGGGACTCCTAAAAATATATCTGCACTCCGTTGATAAAGTTGGCAGGAAAGTTTTCCATCAGCTACATAAAACTGGAAAAAAGTATGACAGGGCATAAGCGCCATCTTTTCTAACTCCGCTACATTCCAGGCACTTACAATCAAACGACGCGAATCCGGGTTACTATTAATCTGATCAATTACATTCGTTATTTGATCAATCGTTTCTCCGCCTCCGGCATTCCACCTGCGCCACTGCGCCCCATATACCGGACCAAGATCACCATTTTTATCAGCCCATTCATCCCAAATACTAACCTTGTTTTCCTGCAGATATTGAACATTGGTATCACCGTTCAAAAACCAGAGCAGTTCATGAATAATGGATTTAAAATGCAGTTTTTTCGTCGTTAAAGCAGGAAAGCCCTGATTCAGATCAAAACGCATTTGGTAACCGAACACGCTGAGGGTACCCGTACCTGTACGATCAGATTTCTCTATACCGTGATCCCTGACATGACGCATTAAATCTAGATACTGTTTCATTAAATTTTACGATTTTATTTTTACAACGCAGTTTTATTATTTTTACGATAGCCGAGAAATAGCATTATTACACCAGCAATAATCATGGGGATAGATAATACCTGTCCCATCGTTAACCAATCACCCGCTATATAACCAATATTCCTGTCTGGTTCCCGGACGAACTCAATACTGCTTCTAAATACTCCATAACCCGACAAAAAGAGACCGGTAACCGCCATTCTAGGACGTTGTTTACTTGAGTAAAACCACATGATCGCAAAAAGAACGAGTCCTTCCAACAAAGCTTCATATAATTGTGAGGGATGCCGCGCTACACCTCCGGCATTGGGGAAAATCACACCCCAGGGTAAGTTTGTTGGCGCACCCCATAGCTCAGCATTAATAAAATTGGCAATACGGCCGAAGAAAAGACCTATTGGTACCACTGGTATCAAAAAGTCTGTGGTATCAAAAAAGCTTTGCTGAATTTTGCGACTGTAAATCCAGACAGCAGTCATTACTCCAAGCAAACCACCGTGAAAGGACATGCCTCCCTGCCACACTTTCAGTACATCCAGAGGGTTGGCGACATAGTAGGGTAAATTATAGAAAACGACTGATCCAAGGCGGCCTCCAATAATGACTCCGAGAGTGCCATAATAAATCAGATCACTGACCTGAACAGCAGTCCAGCCAAGTCCCGGATTATTCAGGGCACGATATCTTAAAAACCACCACGCCAGTAATATTCCGCAGATATAACTAATACCGTACCAGCGAATTTGGAGGATGCCCAGATCGATAGCGACCGGATCAATATCAGGATAATTCAACATTGATTCAAGTTTAACATGAACCAGCGAGCATGCTCGTCCTCCATAATATCCTGCTAAATATGATGTTTTACTGTCAAAATTTTGTCGCTTGAATGATATAACCAGAGTGACATAATGTGCGGCTTAAATCTCTTGGACTATGCTGATAGCAGAGGTAAGCGCAATATTGTGACTTTAATAACCCCTCAGCTTGGTATTTAAATTTTTGACTTTTTGAGGAATCTCTCGATGACGACGACGCATGAAAAGTTACAAGCCTGGGTCGATGAAATGGCCCGGCTCTGCCAACCTGACGATATAGTCTGGTGTGATGGCTCCGCCGAAGAATATGACCGCATGTGGCAATTGCTGCTGCAATCAGGAACTGCGACAAAACTCAACCCGGGAAAACGCAAAAATAGTTATCTGGTCAGATCTGACCCTGCAGATGTCGCTCGTGTAGAGGATCGAACTTTCATTTGTCCCGAAAATGAACTTGATGCGGGCCCAACCAATAACTGGGTAGCGCCGGCCGAAATGCGCCTGACCTTGAACAAGCTTTATTCCGGGTGTATGAAGGGCCGTACCATGTATGTTATTCCCTTCAGCATGGGTCCAATTGGTTCACCTATCGCGCACATTGGCGTCGAATTGACCGACTCTCCTTATGTTGTCACCAATATGCACATCATGACACGTGTAGGTGAACGAGTACTCGAATCTCTGGGAAATGATGGTGAGTTCGTGCCCTGCGTACATTCTGTTGGCTCTCCACTTACTTCAGGCGAGAAGGATGTCGCCTGGCCCTGCAATACAGATAATCGCTACATAGTTCATTATCCTGAAACTCGTGAGATTTGGTCCTTCGGTTCCGGTTATGGCGGAAACGCACTGCTGGGTAAAAAATGTTTTGCTCTACGCATCGCTTCGGCCATGGCAAGGGATGAAGGTTGGCTTGCCGAGCATATGTTGATTCTTAAAATCACCAATTCTGAAGGTATGGTCAAATATATTGCCGGTGCCTTCCCCAGCGCCTGTGGTAAAACCAATCTGGCAATGCTGACTCCGACAATCCCCGGCTGGAAAGTCGAAACGATAGGCGATGATATTTGCTGGATGAAGTTTGGAGATGATGGGCAACTCTATGCCATTAACCCTGAAGCAGGGTTTTTCGGTGTGGCTCCGGGTACAAGTATGCAATCCAATGCCAATGCCATGCGTTCTCTGGAAGAGAATTGCATTTTCACTAACGTCGCCGAAACAGATGATGGCGATATATGGTGGGAAGAAATGACTAATGAAGCACCAGCGCACCTGATTGACTGGAAAGGCAATGACTGGACACCTGATTCAGATAGCCCTGCAGCACATCCTAATGCGCGCTTTACAGCGCCTGCCAGCCAATGTCCGGTAATCGCTAACGAATGGGAAGACCCAAAAGGTGTTCCCATTAGCGCAATTTTATTTGGTGGTCGTCGTGCCACAGTCGTACCATTGGTTAATGAAGCACGTGACTGGCTACAGGGCACATTCTTTGGATCAATTGTCTCTTCGGAAAAAACTGCAGCTGCAGCAGGAAAGATCGGCGAGTTACGTCGTGACCCGATGGCGATGTTACCGTTTTGCGGATATAACATGGCAGATTACTGGAGTCATTGGCTGAAAATGGGAGAACGTCAGGGTGCTCAATTGCCAAAAATATTTTATGTGAACTGGTTTCGTAAGAATGATGAAGGTAAATTTATGTGGCCTGGCTTTGGTGAAAATAGCCGGGTTTTGAAATGGGTGTTTGAGCGTTGTGAAGGTTCAGCCGACGCCATTGAAACACCAATTGGCAATCTGCCTGATTTTGACGGACTGGATTTTAGCGGTCTCGATCTTGACGATGCCGCCAAAGCAACATTATTACGTGTTGATATTGATGGTTGGCTGCAGGAAATTCCTCTTATCTATCAATATTATGAACAGTTTGGTGAACGGATGCCTGGGCAATTGATTGAAGAAGTAAAGCGTTTACAGCTACAGTTGGAAAATGCCAAAAAGGCTGCCGCGTAATAAATCGCTTGTCTCCGTAAATACACACCCACCATAAATTTACTGGCATATGCACCTGTGGAGAATATCTCCACAGCTGATCTTTTGTTAATTCAGGTCCTGGGATGAAGAACTACGTGATCTGAGTGAGACTACAAAATACCGAGTCTCCTATTCATAGCCCTTAACTCCATATAAACCTGAAAGGTGAAAGAATGATAGAAATGACTTTGCAAATCGCAGAAAAAATAGCACGGGCAGCGCACGGAAAAGCCCTCGAATTTAACAAGCCCATGAGCGTTTCGGTAGTAGATGAATCCGGTCGTCTTGTCTATTTCTCTCGTGGAGATAATGCCGGTTTTTTTACCTTTGATACCTCTCGGGCAAAGGCCATGGCTGCCGCATCTTTTAAACGCTCGACTTTGGAAATCACCGAAAATAAAGATACAAACCCCTTACTCTGGTTTTCATTACCCAGTGTTGTTCCGGCACAGGCTTTACCAAGTCCAGGTGGGCTTCCTATATTTCGAGACGAACATGTTATTGGTGGCGTAGGTATTGGTGGTGGCTCACCGGAAGAAGATCATGAATGCGCTCTTGCCGGTGCTGCTGCGATTAAATAGCTAATCAACACTTTACATGCCAGCGGTATAAAAACTAAGCATTACATTTTGATGGGAACGATATATGTCAATTATCAGTATCGTATTCAGCACTGAGTTTATTATTGCAACAGCGTCCTATGCCATCATTATTATGTTGGCCTTACCTTGCTTTGACCGAATTCACAGAGTACTTGAGCACTCATTGTTGCAATGGTCCTGGGATAAAATCGGCATGCCTTTCCTTCGCGCAGTCTTAATGCTGCTATTCCTGTTACTTTCATACCCAGTAATATTTGCTATTAGTGATGCACCACCTGTTATTGCTTTACTGGATAATGATGAGCTGCGGGTTAATTACCTTATAAACCTAATCTTTGTTGTAACTCTACTGTTTCCGCTGATCCCTGTTTTAGGTAAATGGGAAGAGTTAATACTGCCGGCACAAGCAATCACGGCTTCTGCCATGTTATTTTCCTGGCTGGCAGCTGATCTGGGATTTAAAAATATACATTATTGGCCAGGCATAATTACAGTTATATCTATTCTGGTAATCGCCTTTCTTAGTCATTGGCTGGCACTGGCAGTTTCCCATTTTCTGGGCGATGCAATTGACGAGAAGTTCAGTGTCGAACATGCAGGTCATCTGTTATCGCGCGCACTGGTACTATTTATGCAAAGCCCAGCCATATTACTTTACGGCTCAGCATTGGGCAGACAATTAAATTAAATACAAAGCTCGTATATTTTCTGGAACGGCAGAACTAGTTAGTCTATTTCTTCAAGCACATCAATTTGCGCCGGTTTATTTTTGACTTTCTTATGTTTCTTTAACACCGGTGCCAGGTATTTGCCCGTATAGGATGAAGGATGTTTCGCCAATTGTTCAGGCGTCCCTGTAGCAATAATTTCTCCACCACCATCACCACCTTCAGGACCAAGATCGATAATCCAGTCTGCGGTTTTAATCACATCCAGGTTATGTTCAATCACAACGACGGTATTACCATGATCTCTCAATCGATGTAATACATGTAGTAGTTGCTTAATGTCATGGAAGTGCAATCCGGTTGTAGGTTCATCAAGAATATACAAGGTCTTACCCGTGTCGCGCTTTGAAAGTTCACGTGATAACTTAACTCTTTGGGCCTCACCACCTGAAAGTGTCGTCGCATTTTGTCCCAGACGAATATAGGAAAGCCCCACTTCCATTAATGTTTGTAATTTACGTGCTATTACTGGAACAGGATCAAAAAACTCCCTGGCCTCTTCAACTGTCATCTCCAATGCTTCATGTATGGTCTTACCTTTGTATTTGATATCCAGTGTTTCCCGGTTGTAACGCTTGCCTTTACAAACATCACAGGCAACATAAATATCCGGTAGAAAATGCATTTCAACTTTAATCAAACCATCGCCCTGACAAGCCTCGCAACGACCTCCTTTCACATTAAAACTGAAGCGACCAACCTTATAACCTCGTGAACGTGCCTCTTGTGTTGCCGCGTATAACTCACGCATCGGTGTAAATAATCCTGTGTATGTTGCCGGATTAGAACGCGGTGTACGACCAATAGGACTTTGGTCTATATCCACTACCTTATCAAAATGTTCAATACCCTTTATTGATTTATAGGGAGCAGAAGTAACATTTGCACCATTAATTTCATGTGCACAGATATGATAAAAAGTATCGTTTACCAGGGTTGATTTACCGGAACCAGACACGCCAGTAACACAAACCATTAAGCCAACGGGGATCTCTACGTCAATGGATTTCAGATTATTTCCTGTCGCTCCGGTAATACGAACCAGTTGTTTGCGATTTACCTGTGTGCGCAAGGCCGGAAGGCTAATTTGCTGTCGACCTGAAAGGTATTGTCCGGTTAAAGAAGACGAATGCCCGGCAATATCTTTCGGCAAGCCCTGAACAACAACTTCACCGCCATGAACACCTGCGCCCGGTCCCATATCTATTACATAATCAGCCGCATTAATAGCTTCCTCGTCATGCTCGACGACAATAACGGTATTGCCCAGATCTCGTAGTCGTCTGAGTGTGGATAACAGGCGATTATTATCACGCTGATGTAGACCAATAGATGGTTCATCCAGAATGTACATAACGCCGACCAGACCGGCACCGATCTGGCTGGCGAGGCGTATACGCTGAGCTTCGCCACCGGACAAAGTGTCTGCACTCCTGTCCAGAGTTAAATAATCGAGTCCCACATTTACCAGAAATTGTAATCGCTCGCTTACTTCTTTCAGAATTTTTTCAGCTATTTCTCCACGACGACCCGGTAGCTTCATACTTTCAAAAAATGCCTGCGCCTTCACGACCGGCAATCCCGCGATATCCGGCAATGCATTTTCTTCGATAAACACATGCCTTGCAGCCTGATTCAGTCGGGTTCCCTGACAGCTGGAACAAACCTGGTTAGTTTGATATTTGAGTAATTCCTCGCGCACCATGACCGAATCCGTATCGAGGTATCGTCGTTGCATATTTGGAATAACTCCCTCGAAAGTATGCTTACGTTTTATAAATCCACGTTTACCGTTTATATACTCAAACTCAATTTCCTTTTTACCACTTCCATATAAAATCACGTCCTGAATCTTCTTTGAGAGCTGGTTGAAAGGTAGATCAATGTCAAATTTGAAATGCTTCGACAGGGACTTTATCAATTGATAATAATAAGCATTACGACGATCCCAACCTCGAATTGCACCACCGGGGAGACTCAATTCTCTGTTTTGAACGACCCTTTCCGGATCAAACACCTGTATCACACCAAGACCATCACACAAGGCACAGGCGCCAACCGGGTTATTAAAGGAAAAAAGACGTGGTTCCAGTTCACTGATGCTGTATCCACAATGAGGACAGGCAAATCGAGATGAAAATACCGTCTCACGTTTTTCCTCGTCATCCATTGCAGCAACAATCACAAGACCATCGGATAAGCGCACTGCTGTTTCCAGAGATTCAGCCAAGCGCAATTTTAGATCTGAACGAACCTTAAACCTGTCTACGACAGCCTCGATTGTATGTTTCTTATACAGATCCAGTTTCGGCACTTCATCCAGCTCATAGACACGACCGTTAACTCTTACACGAATGAAGCCTTCACTACGCAGTTTTTCCAGCAACTGAAGATGTTCACCCTTACGACCCTGCATAACCGGTGCCAGTAACATGAGTTTTTCACCTTCAGGAAACGCTAATATCTGGTCAACCATCTGGCTAATGGTTTGTGCCTGCAATATCGTGTCATGATCCGGACAGCGTGGCTCGCCTACCCTCGCAAATAATAGCCTCAGGTAATCATAAATTTCTGTAATAGTACCCACAGTTGAGCGTGGGTTATGGGAAGTAGATTTTTGCTCAATTGAAATAGCCGGCGATAAGCCCTCTATATGATCAACCTCGGGTTTTTCCATCATCGACAAAAACTGTCTGGCATAGGAAGAGAGTGATTCCACATAACGACGCTGACCTTCAGCATAAATGGTATCAAATGCCAACGAGGATTTGCCTGAGCCGGATAAGCCCGTGATCACGATCAATTTGTCTCTGGGAATGTCCAGATCGATATTTTTGAGGTTATGCGTACGGGCACCACGGATATGTATCGTATCCATAAAAAGATTTTCGCCGAATCCAGAGTAAACTGGTAATATTAGGCTAGTCGTCAGACTAAGGGAAACAGAGTTTACAATAATCAGGAGGCAGTTATGGCACGTGGAGTTAATAAAGTTATTTTGGTCGGAAACCTGGGCAATGATCCTGACATTCGCTATACCGCAGGAGGTGCGGCGGTAGCCAATATCAGCCTGGCGACAACCGATTCATGGAAAGACAAGGAATCAGGTGAACAACAAGATAGAACAGAATGGCACAGAATTGTATTTTTTGGCCGATTAGCGGAAATTGTAGGTGAATACCTGCGCAAGGGTTCACAGGTCTACGTCGAAGGTCGTTTGCAAACCAGAAAATGGCAGGATAAAAGTGGCAATGATCGCTATACCACAGAGATAGTAGCTAATGAAATGCAGATGTTGGGCGGCCGTGGTGGTAGCGGCGGTGGCATGGGTAATAATGAGCAGTCTCCTCCTCCGATGTCAGAAAGTTCACCTGGTCCTAGTTCTGGGTCTGGGTCTGGGTCTGGGTCAGCGCCTGCCGCTGGCAATGATTTCGTCGATGATGATATACCGTTTTAAACTTTAGAATGGCACATTGTCCCATTCTGATCTTTTGTATTGCAGGTTCTACCGATTTAGATCTTTATGGAATGGCAAGTTTTACCGTTTTAAATTTTTGAATGGCAGGCCCTACCGTTCTAGACTTTTGAATGGCAGGTCCTACCGTTCTAGATCCATTGAACAATGGTGTGATACCCCATGCATAATGTAAGGATTGGGGTGACATCGTTTTAGATCTTTTGTATGGCAGGTCCCACAGATAGGTATTAGATAGTTATGTCGATCATCACTGAATTCCATCTACTGAAAAAGCGCCGCACGAAAATTATTGCGACTATCGGTCCCGCGTCTCAAACACCCCTGATGATCAGGGATTTGATAGAAGCTGGCGTTAATGTCTTTCGCCTGAACATGTCGCACGGTGATCACACAACCCACACCGAAGTTTATAATAATATACGCGAAATCGCCCTCGAATTTGATCACCCCGTTGCTATTTTGGCTGATCTTTGTGGTCCTAAAATTCGTACCGGAAAATTTGAAGACGGTCAGATTGAACTCGCCTCCGGAGACAAGATTGTTGTTACAACTCGTGATGTTGTCGGCTCGGGGAAACTGATTCCTTCTCAATACAAATTACTCGCTGAAGATGTTGTTCCCGGAAACAGAATACTGCTAAGTGATGGAGAACTCGAATTTCAGGTGGAAGCAGTTGAAGAAAGTGAAATATCCTGTCGGGTTGTTTATGGCGGTATATTGAAAAATCACAAAGGCATAAACCTCCCCGGAGTTAATGTATCGGCACCCGCCCTTACAGATAAAGACAAAAAAGATGCTGAATTCGCATTGAATTTAGGAGTTGATTTTCTCGCCTTGTCTTTTGTTAAGACAGCGGATGATGTCAAAGAACTAAGAACTTTGATCGATGAATCAGGTAAAAATGTCCATATCATCGCCAAGATTGAAAGACCGGAGGCATTAGAAGATGCCGGTGATATAGTGGATGCCGCTGATGGCATCATGGTTGCGCGTGGCGATCTGGGTGTAGAACTATTGCCTGAACAGGTACCCGTCGCTCAAAGTCAATTGATTGACATAGCCAAATCTAAATTCAAACCTGTCATTGTTGCGACACAAATGCTGGAGTCGATGATTACCAACGCACGACCGACTCGTGCTGAAGTTACTGATATTGCCCATGCTGTTACTTTAGGTACTGACGCTGTCATGTTATCGGCTGAAACTGCGGCTGGGAACTTTCCGGTGGAAGCCGTGGAAATGATGGATCGTATCGCACGTCAAACGGAATCTTATCTATGGAAAACCGGTGCTTATGGTGATGACAAACGAAATATCGATAACTCTTCCAATACTGTCTGGAATGTCATCGCTAACGCCACTTCAAATATGTCGAAACAACTCAGTGCTCATGCAGTTCTTGTCATTTCTCAAAGTGGTGTTTCTGCTGCGACTATGAGCTCAGCGCGACCTGCCGCGCCCATTCTGGCGATAACCTCCAGACCGGATGTGTGCCGTAAGATTTCATTATTATGGGGTGTAATTCCCGTGCTGGATG
>JABHFC010000285.1 GCA_018676275.1 Gammaproteobacteria bacterium
CATCCAGCAACAGAGCGTTGGTACATAGATAAACGAATTTCTTCCTGTCTATATAACCGTTTATAATTTTCGGCATTTCCTTATGTATTAAAGGTTCGCCACCTGCAATAGATACCATTGGTGTGCCACATTCATCAATGGCCTGCATGGCATCGTCGTAACTGATGCGTTTGTCGAGAATTTCATCGGGGTAATCGATTTTGCCACAGCCGACACAGGCCAGATTGCAGCGAAACAGGGGTTCCAGCATCATGACCAGCGGATAGCGTTTATTTCCTCGCAATTTCTGACCAATAATGTATTTTGCGACGCGAATTTGTTGGATTAATGGGACACCCATTAGAATACTCCGTATTTGTGTTAAGTTAGCTCGATAAAGAGGGGGGATTTACATAAAAGCCCCATAAATTAGTAAGATAAAGTATGATACCCTAAATGTACAGTTCTGTTATCCTCTTTTTTTTAGTTAGTATTGTTGTTTTAACGCATATTTATCAGGGGAATTAGCAAAGCTAGTTTTTTATCCGGAATAGAGACAATAGAACTCCAAAACAGAAGATTATTAAGCAAGATTTATCCATGACCAGTAAGACCACCAATTCCATTCTGAATTCAATTAATTC
Source organism: Gammaproteobacteria bacterium (assembly GCA_018676275.1). Taxonomy (GTDB): domain Bacteria; phylum Pseudomonadota; class Gammaproteobacteria; order Eutrophobiales; family Eutrophobiaceae; genus WLWS01. The sequence continues at coordinate 624 of JABHFC010000285.1, forward strand.
TCCTGTTGATCTACGCAAACTACCGGAAGCGCAATTAGAGGATCTGGCTGAAGAAATTCGAGATTTTTTGTTGCGCTGGGCGAGCCAGAATAGCGGTCATTTTGCGGCAAGCCTGGGAACAGTGGAATTAACGCTGGCCTTACATTATATATATAACACTCCGGATGACCGTCTGATATGGGATGTTGGCCACCAGGCCTACGTGCACAAAATCCTGACCGGCAGACGAGACCAGTTGCATTCCATTCGCAAAGCGGACGGTTTGGCGCCATTTCCAAAACGCAGTGAAAGTGAATATGACGCCTTTGGTGTAGGACACTCCAGTACATCCATCAGCGCAGCGCTGGGTATGTCTGTTGCGGCTGATCGTACCGGACGAAAACGAAAATCAGTTGCCATTATTGGTGATGGCAGTATCACTGCAGGCATGGCATTTGAAGCCATGAATCATGCGGGCGGTCTGGAAAGCGACATGCTGGTGGTACTTAACGACAATAATATGTCGATTTCACCGAATGTTGGTGCACTTTCTAACCGATTTGCGAGGATTTTATCGAGCAAGTTTTATGCATCCGTGCGCGAAGGCAGTAAACGCGTTATGTCACAGGTTCCGAACGTGTGGGAACTGGCAAGGCGTACGGAAGAACATGTCAAAGGCATGATCGGTCAGGGCACTCTGTTCGAAGAACTCGGTTTTAATTACATTGGTCCGGTGGATGGTCACAACTTGCCTCTGTTGCTGGAAACTATTCGGAATTTACGTGAACTTGATGGACCGCAGTTTCTCCATATCATTACCAGGAAAGGCAAGGGGTATGGTCCGGCGGAAGACGACCCTGTCAAATATCATGCGGTAACACCTTTCGATCCGGTGAAGGGGATGACGCCTGCGAAGAAGGTAAGTAAAGCAACTTATAGCAAAGTATTCGGTGACTGGATTTGTGATATGGCAGCACAGGATCAACGGCTGGTCTCCATCACACCAGCTATGCGAGAAGGTTCTGGCCTGGTTCGTTTTGATAAGGAGTTTCCCGAGCGCCATTTTGATGTGGCAATTGCCGAGCAGCACAGTGTTGCCGTCGCAGCCGGTATGGCATGTGATGGATTGAAGCCGGTCGTTGCTATCTATTCAACTTTTTTGCAGCGTGCTTATGATCAACTAATACATGACGTTGTCATTCAGGATCTACCTGTTTTATTTGCTATCGACAGGGCAGGATTCGTTGGTGGTGATGGCTCCACCCATAACGGTTGTTACGATTTAAGTTTCATGCGATGTCTGCCAAACATGGTGGTGATGACACCATCAGATGAAAATGAATGTCGACAGATGTTGTATACGGGTTATCAACTGGATCAGCCAGCTGCTGTACGTTATCCCCGTGGCGGTGGACCCGGTGTTGAGATCCAGGAAGAAATGACGGCTATTCCTCTAGGCAAGGCTGAGCTAAGACGCGAAGGAAGCAAAACCGCAATTCTCGCTTTTGGTTCGATGTTGGCTCCGGCTCTGGAAGTGGCTGAAAAAATTGATGCCACGGTAGTTAACATGCGTTTTGTAAAACCCATTGATGCTGATCTGATTCTTGAGATGGCAGCCAATCACGATTTACTTGTGACAGTTGAAGAAAATGTAGTACAGGGCGGGGCAGGTTCTGCAGTTAACGAAACACTGGCGGCAAATGGGATCGCACAGGTGATTATTAATTATGGAATACCCGACAGGTTAATTGAACACGGCAGCCAGGATGATATGTTGCGAGACGCGGGTCTAACCAGTGAAGGTTTACTCAATTTTATTCAGGAACATCTGCGTAAAACAAATCAGATAGATTCAGCCAAATCAGCCTGATTCCCAGGGCTACTGGAAAACTGAATTTATATTAAGCATCAAACGGCTTAAGACTTCCTCGGGACTAATATCAGGGCGTGGTAAATTTTCGATAGTGCCGGGACGGATCTTCAGATGTCCGAAGCGAGGTCCTGAGGCTGATTCTGTTTTAAATAACGCGTCGATCAAATCGACATCTGAGCCCTTATAACTCACCCCATAACCGCAAGCGGCAGCAATTTCAGCAAAGTTAATATTCCCCGCCACCGTGGCCTGGGCACCAGTTGAATCATGCACCTCATTATCCAGCAAAATATGGATCAGCTTACTGTGACCATATGTCCCGAGGGTGGCGAAATTACCCATGCGCATCAGCGCCGCACCATCACCATCGATAACAACCGTAACTAAATCAGGTCTTGCCAGTGCCACTCCAAGACCGAGAGAAGAAGCACAGCCCATGGAACCAACCATGTACAGGTGATTGTGACGATCATCAATTGCAAATAACTCTCTACCACTAAAACCGGTTGTCGCAATCACCACGCTATTTTTAACTGGCGTATGATTGATGATGCGTTGTAATGCAGACTCTCTGCTACAGAGTGTCTTTTCATCATTTACAAATAACTGCTTTTTTACTTCGCGGTTTTTAACTGAAGGGACGCTGTTATTTTTCAGGGCATGCCCGGCCACCGTACCTTTGCGCATGATGAAAGCATAAGGACGTTTTTCTTTTTGCATGTGGGCACAGGCTCTTTGTAAAGCCGGTTGGATTGCATCTACTTCATCAGGAAAATATTCCCAGGGTGTCTGCATGGTTTCAAACAAATCACCGGTAATCTGGCCCATTAATTCATGCTGAGGTTCATCCTTAAGTCCGGGCGCACCGCGATGGGTTGTGATGATCAGTAGAGGAATACGAAACAGATAAGCAAGGGAGGTCAGGGGACTGACTGCATTGCCGAGACCGGAATTCTGCATCATGACAACGGCGGGTTTACCGGCGATTGCCAGGCCAGCGGCAGTTGCAAGTGCATCACCTTCATTGGCAGATGAAATATAGTTTAATGAGTCATCATTAATAACATAATTAATGAACGGGGTTAAAAACGAACAAGGCACACCTGTATAGTGCTGGAAATTATGCTGTCGGGCGGCTTCTATAAAACTATCTGCATTAATCATTATTCTGGCCCCCGCGCTTGAGCAGCCTTATTGCCCATGCGCAAAATCACCGGCACGATCAATATCGTCCAGCGAATTTACATCAAGCCAGTGTCCGTTAATGTAATGCACATGAATTTTTCTTCCCGCCTGAACCAGGTGATTGAGCAAGTCCGGCATAGTAAGAGAGTTAAAATTATCTTTTACCTGTAATTCTTTTAAAGCTTCTTCTATCCATTGCCTTCCTGTGCTGTTGACTTTCAACATGCCAATCCATCTGCCATTAGGCTCTCCCAACGAGGCATCTTTTTGCTCAGAGACATGCTTGATAAAAACTTCAGGATTAAACAGGGAACGATCATCTGCCTGGGTGCAATATACATAATCCGGTGCGCCGCTTATCTGGCTGGTATCCAGCATAGAATCTACAACTACTACCAATGCACCGTCATTATTGAGTAAATCATTAAGAATATATGCACGGAAAAGCAGATCTCCATACATGATGAGCATGTTGTCATTAAATGACTGCTCGGCGCAGAGCAGGGAAGCGACTTCAGAACTGTTTTCAAATTCAGTATTTTTACAAACACTAATACCACTAACATTAACTGTTTCGGACTTGTAACCTGCTACCACTGTAATCTTGTTTATCGACTGTTTCTTGAATTCATCCACCAGTCTTCTCAATAATGATTTACCACCAATAGACAGCATTACCTTCGGCCTATCCTCGGTTAATTCATGTAAGCCATTACCACGACTTGCTGCCAGTACAATGGCATGTGTTTCCTGTTTCTGAGTAAGGTAGCGAGACTGTGCCTGGGAAAGTTCTTCTGCGCCTTGTAAGGCAAAGATTTTGTTCACACTGGCAATCTGATCTTCGACATTCGCAAGTGATTCCTGTTCAAATATCTGTTTGCTAATGTTTTCCATCGCTACGACAGCCGCCCTGATCATATGGTTCGCCCAAATCACCAGGTTAATATTGGCTTTTCGAAAAACATCAGTAGGCGTGCTGTAATATTTTGTTGGAACGATAACCAGTGGTGAACGACTGCCCCACTCCTGTGCAAAGGTCAGTACTTCTTCCGGATGAGACAGTTTACTATGAATCAAAATTGCATCAGCGCCCGCTTCACTATAAGCCTCGGCCCGACGTAAGGCTTCCTGCATATCCCAACCGGCAATCAATGCTTCAACACGGGCAACAATAGAAAAATCATCATCGCTTTGGCTGTCCTTACCAGCCTTGATTTTTCCGCAAAACTCATCCACATCAGCCAGGGGTTGGCGTTCGCCATCAATAAAGCTATTGGTCTTTGGAAATTGTTTATCTTCTATACAAACACCGGCTATATCACGTTGTTCAAGTTTTGTAACAAGACGACGCATATTATTGAAATTGCCATAACCGGTATCACCATCGAGCAAAATAGGGATGCTGGTGACATCAGACATAAATTCCAGCATATCGATAACCTGTGTCCAGCTCGCTTCATTACTGTCACGCACGCCAAATTGTGCGGACAAGGCCAGACCACTACCCCATATCCCTTTGAAACCGGCTTGCTCAGCAACACGGGCGGAGATACCGTTATGAGCTTCGAGAATAAAATTCAGATTACTGGATTGCAGCAAGCCACGTAATTGGCTGCATTTACTCTCGGAATTTTGCTTATTGTCAGTCACGTCACTTGTCATTGTTTAATCTTACTTAGTATTTCATTTTGTGCACGTTGAACATCTTCGGGAAAGTCGATTTCTATCCAGGCCAGGCCGCTTACATCTTCAAAATCAAAAGCATCCGGTGTTTCTAATAATAGATCACGTAGCACTTCTTCATAGGGCTCGTCTTTTTTGCCATTATCAATATAACTTTTGCAGCGTTGAACCAGTTCTTTGGCAATTTCAGGATTGAAGCGAAAAAACCCGACCGATTCACCCTGATAATCAAATTGTAATTTGGGTTCAATTAGTTTTCGAAAATCTACCATGGTGTTACCCAGTACACATATTTTAACCGGTTCATCACCAGGGACGAAGTCTCTGTCCAGCAGAAAACAGTTTTCATGTAAGGTTTCAATAAGGCTTTGCAGTATCGCCGGGTCATAAAGAACGTCAGCGTCCATCAAAATAATATCATCACCCGATTCAAGAAATGCATGTGCGGTCCATAAGCTGATAACGCTACCGGATTCATAATCCGGGTTAAACTCAGTCTGAATATGTACATCAATTTTTAGAGAGTCGAGCGACGCCTTGATTTCGTCCTGTCGGTAGCCGCATATCACCAGAATATCGGTGATTCCGAATTGTGCTAACAATCTTATGTGTCTGTGTAATAAAGAAATGCCGTCAAATTCCAACAGACACTTGGGTCGGTTACCGGATATTTCACCCAGACGTTTACCAATACCTGCGGCAAGAATAATCGCTTTCATGTCTTAGTGTTAATCAACTCGTCTTAAAAAAAGGTCGATAGTATAGCGGATGCCTGATTATGGTTCTCATCAATCCAATAAAATTAATAAAGTCACCAGCCGAAAACCAGAGTTATCGAAATAAATTGTTTTTGCGCTCTGAGAGTGAATCGCCTAATAGCTATCATGTCGTGGAAGTTTCAAGTAGTATAGGCCATAAGCGATTGATTTATACGCATATTCATTACCTAAGGCTTAATAAAAGAGATACCTGACGATGTCTTCTCCCATCCCTGAAAAAATTGGCAAGTACAAGATCCAGAAGCAGGTTGGCAGGGGCAGTATGGGTGTCGTTTATCAGAGTTACGATCCTTTTATTGAAAAAGATGTGGCGATTAAGGTCGCTCTGGTCGAATCCCTTCGCGATCGGGAGTCAGGTGAACAATACCGCAAGATGTTTTTCAATGAGGCTCATACCGCTGGTCTTTTGAAGCATCCTAATATTGTCAAAATTATTGATGCCGGTGCTGAAGGAGAAGACTGTTATATCGTCATGGAACTGGTTGAGGAGGGTGAAACACTAAAACAATATTGCCAACCTGATAACCTTTTACCCCTTGAACAGGTTATTGAAATCATTTTCAAGTGCGCAAAGGCACTGGACTATGCTCATCGCCAGGGTGTGGTACATCGTGATATCAAGCCGACCAATATCCTTATCACCAAAGATATGGATATCAAGATTGCAGATTTTAGTATTGCCCATGTCGTGACCTCGGACACAACGCACACCATGCCGATGGGCTTTGTAGGTTCTCCTCGATATATGTCACCGGAGCAAGTTCAGGAAGACAATATCACTACTCAAACAGATCTGTTTTCTCTTGGCATAGTGATGTATGAACTATTGACCGGCAGACATCCGTTTATGGCTGATAGTTTTTCGCGTTTGATAAATATGATCATTAATGAAAAACCGCCGTTGATGAGAACTTATCGCGCAGATATACCTGAAATACTGGAGAAGATCGTTCATCACGCTTTGCAGAAAAGTAAGGAGCAGCGCTACAAGATGGGTCTGAATATGGCTGCAGACTTAAGTCTTTCCTTTGATTACCTGGAGAAACCTGAACAGGATATTGATGCAGAAGAGAAAATGGGTATTGTCCGTAGCCTGGAATTTTTTAGTGAATTTAATGAATCAGAAATGTGGGAGATTATCCGGGCTTGTATCTGGCAGGAGTTTGAGCAGGGAACGGAGATTATCGTTGAAGGTGAAATAGATGATGCTTTCTATATTATTTCTTCCGGTAGCGTAGAAGTTTTCAAAAGTAACCAGGTAATTGGTTTGTTACAAAAAGGCGATTGCTTTGGCGAAATGGGCTATCTCGCAAAAACAAAACGATCTGCATCTATTATTGCGCAAAACTATGTGCAGTTGATGAAAATCAACTCTACGTTAATAGATCAATTATCAGTTGAAGCACAACTTCATTTTAGTCGTGTATTTCTGAAGACATTAGTAAAAAGACTTTCCGATACGACCGCTATGTATGCTTCAACTGAAAATCAGGAGTAACAGAGCGAGACTATTTGTTCCTCTGCAAATATTCCTGCATTAATAGCGAGGTGGAGGCATCATGACCAGATGTCTCATTAACGGATATGTCTTCTATTAATTGCCCTGCGAGTTTCTTTCCCAGTTCCACTCCCCACTGATCGAAAGGATTGATATCCCAGATCATCGCTTCAACAAAGGTTTTGTGTTCATAAATTGCAAGCAGCATACCCAGTACTTTTGGTGTCAGGCTGCTATAAACCATAGTCGAGGATGGCGAATTACCCGGAAAATTTCTGTTAGCATCGGTATCGTCATCCTGTCCCATCATTAATGCTTCGCTTTGAGCGAGGCAATTGCTGACCAGCTTAAGCTGTTGCTGCTGGTCTGATGAGTTTAGCAAGGGTAAAAGGAAATCAACCGGTACCAGGTGCGTGCCCTGGTGTAATAATTGAAAGTAGGCATGCTGTGCATTTGTACCAATACTGCCCCAAAGTATCGGGGAGCTGGTACTTTCGATTGCCTGACCGTTTCTGCTAACTGACTTGCCATTACTTTCCATCACCAGTTGCGAAAGGTATTCAGGCAACAGGCGTAAAGACTGATCGTAGGGAATAACAGCGTGACTTTCCGCCTTGTGAAAATTGCTGTACCAGATGCTGAGTAAGGCGAGAATCACAGGTACATTTTTAGTCAAAGGTGCAGACTGAAAATGAGTATCGATTGTATGTGCACCAGCTAACAAGTCTTCAAAATTATCCATACCGATGGCGATAGCAAGTGGCAAGCCTACAGAAGACCAAAGTGAATAGCGTCCGCCGACCCAGTCCCAGAAATAAAAAATATTATCCTCGCTGGCGCCAAACTCCAGTGCAGCAGTCTTGTTAGTTGTTACTGCAATAATATGCCGGGAAAGATCACTACAGCCATTTGCAGTCAACCATGATTTAAGCGCTTCAGCATTTGTCCTGGTTTCCAGGGTTGTGAACGATTTTGAGGCGACAATAAGCATAGTCGTCTCTGCATTGGAACGCGCCAGTACAGCGGACAAATCCTTTGGATCGAGATTGGCGACAAACTCTACTTCAATATCGCCTGTTCTAAATGTTTGCAGGGCATCAACGGCAAGACGCGAACCAAGATCAGAACCACCAATACCGATATTAATAACAGTGGTGATAGATTTACCTGTCGAGCCCTGTACTTCACCAGCGTGCAGGCCTTGGACTAATTCGCGCATGCGTGCCAGTTGCATATGGATAAGAGGGACTATATTCTCTCCATTAAGTTCTAACACCTGCTCGGCGGGAGCACGTAAGATTGGATGCAGGGCCGGGCGATCTTCCGAAGAATTGATTTTTTCGGCTGAAAACAGGGCGGAAATCTTGTTGGGTATTTCGCATGCTTCTGCCAGCGAAAATAACAGGCTTAGAGTCTGTTCGCTTACCCGGTGTTTAGAATAGTCCAGTAAGAGTTCATCTATACGAATGGAATAAAGCTCAGCTCGATGGGGATCTACACGAAATAGATCACGCATGTGTAGATCGGCAGTTTGCTGCTGGTGGGAGACCAGTTGCTGCCAGATTGCTGCTCGTTCCTGTTTGTCTGTCTGAGAATCAGCCATGAGCGTAATTGTGACACATTCTACAGTTGATGGATAAGCAGGCATATTTTCCATGCTCGTTCTACTTTAAAAATACTTATCCTTTTGCTACAGCCATCACATCATTTTCACTGTGAAATACGCCTTTCTTCCAGTAACATTCCCGCTATTGAAGTAACTACGTCATCTGTGCATAGGGGCGTATAATGGAACCTCCCATTTGAAGTAAATAATTCGTATTCAGGAAGATAAATGAAATATGTCTGAAATTGCACCGGAAAAACTAGGGAAATACGAAGTCAAAAGTGAAATTGACCGGGGCAGTATGGGCATTGTCTACCTTGGGCACGATCCTTTCGTAAATCGTTCTGTCGCACTTAAAGTGGCTCTGGCCGACTCGCTAAATGATACTGATTCGGGGGAACGCTACAGGAAGATGTTTTTCAATGAGGCTCATACCGCCGGAAGCCTGACTCATCCTAATATCGTCAGTATATTTGATGCAGGTGTTGATGAAGATACCTGTTATATCGTTATGGAATACATTGAGGGTGGCGACACTCTCAGGTCACATTCCAAACCGGAAACACTACTTCCAATAGAGAAGATTGTTGAAATTATTTTCAAATGTGCCAATGCGCTCGACTATGCACATCGACAGGGTGTAACCCACCGGGATATCAAACCATCTAACATTCTTATCACCAAAGATAAGGATGTGAAAATCGGCGATTTTAGCATTGCTCATATTACCAAGCTGGATGACACGACAACTGCACCCCAGGGTGTAATGGGTTCTCCCCGCTATATGTCGCCAGAGCAGTTGAAAGAAGAGAAAATCACAACACAGTCAGATTTGTTTTCCCTTGGTGTAGTGATGTATGAATTATTAACGGGCAGGCATCCATTTCTCACTGACAGTTTTTCCCGCCTGGTCAATATCATCCTGAATGAAGAGCCTCCGCCCATGTCCGATTTCCGTCCGGATATTCCACAGGTGTTACAGGATATTGTAAGCAGGGCGATGAAAAAGGATATGAGTGAGCGCTACCAGATGGGACTGGAATTCGCCACGGATCTAAGTCGTGCTTTTGATAACCTTGAAGCTAAACAGCAAGACATTAGCGCGGAAGAAAAATTCAACATGATAAAGAAGCTTGAATTTTTCCAGGGTTTTCCCGATGCGGAAATCTGGGAAATATTGCGTGCAAGTAGTTGGCAGGAATACAAATGCGATGAAAATATTATTTTAGAAGGCGAGCTGGATGATTGTTTCTACATAATCGTGTCTGGTAAGGTCGTAGTGAGAAAGAATGAAAAAACTATTCGTACCCTGCATATGGGAGATTGCTTTGGAGAAATGGGTTATCTCGCTAAAACGAAACGCACCGCTTCGATAGTGGCGGAGGAAGCCACTGCCCTTGTTAAAGTCAATTCCACCGTCATATCCCAGGTATCACTGAATTGCCAGGTCCGTTTTCTAAAGGTATTTTTACGTACACTTATTCATAGACTATCTGCAACAACCGAAATTATTTCACAAGACGTTTAACAACGACTATCTCTTTATTTTCTTACCTGCAATAGATCTACGCGCATTGGTGCAATAAATTCACCACCGTATTTATTGAAATGATTTCCAAAAGCAGTTTTCACTGCATTATAAGTGTCATCAGAAAGCTGATGATTTGTGTGAGTTACATTTAGCACCTTGTTTTCAAAATCTTCAAAGTTTTCGAACTTTACCCGTACATTAAAGAAGATTTCCTTTTCCAGAATAAAAAGCTCGTTATCAACAGCCTTTTTTATTGCGTTAAAAGCCGCTTGTCTTACATGTTTTTCATCATTAAACAGGCTCAATATTGTATTAAAGTCACCCATATAAACGGGTTCTGAAATATAGGCTCTGCCTTGCGGTGACAGGACTCGGTGTATTTCCTGTAAAGCCTTATCCAGTTCATCCTCCGGAACATGATGTAAAGATTTGAACATGAAAACGATATCCTGGCTGTTTTTATCCACCGGTATTTTTTCCGCTCCACCAGTTTGAAATGATACATTTGGCAAATCAGAGATCGTCAGGTTCTTTTCATGTTGGCGTTCATCAACTTCAAGTGCGATGACGGCTCGATTCTGACCATTACAGGCAATGTCCTGGGTGATTTCAGCTTTACCACAACCTAGCTCAAGAATGCGTTTATCATCCAGGCTTAATACTTCGTTGTAGATTTCACTTTCAGGACAGGTTCGTTTGCTTACTTGCTGACTAATTTCCATGATTTAATTTTTTATTGTAAGAACTGAAATTATAGGGCACTAACTGTTTAGCGTATCTGACGGATAACAACCATATCGTTCTTTGTATATGTTTGCCCACAGGCCAGGGTTGTTCACCCCAAATTCCCACATAATACGACTGACATTGGTTTTGCCTTTGCTTTCATTTAAAGCTGCATGGATATAGTGCAAACGCCTGTTGCGAATAAACTCCACTGGTGATTGTCTGAGATATTTTTTAAATCCGGTCTGTAAGGTTCTTTGAGAGACGCCCACCTTATCGCAGAGAATATTTAAAGTAATCTTTTCCCTAATATGTTGTTCAATGTATTCACAGGCACGACGAACATGTCTTGGCGTTTCTGCGGACTTTTCATCATTCAGCTTGTCAAAGTAATTATGCTTCTGCATGTTAAGTATTGTATTGGCTACCATATCTATATGACTATCTACGATGCCTTTGGCAGTTAGACCGGCGCTATAGGGTTTTTCATAAAACTGGCACAAAAAATTCATCGTATCGATCCATGACTTTTTACTGCCATCATTATCGACAAGTAATTGCTCAAATATTATTGACTCATTTAGTTGCTGATCGAGTAAAGTTTGCAATTTGGATTCGAGCAATTTACGCTCAATTTTCAAAACCAGGTGAGCACATCCCGAGGTAAAAGAAATCTTTGTCGGTAATCGTGGATCGATAATCAGGATGTCATTACGATTGGTTTGAACACTAAAGTTACCATTAGTAGTGGTGCTGGTACCCTCCAGTGTAGTTTGAATAATAAAAAACTGGTCCGTCTCTGAAGGCTCTATAGTGATATCCGAACCAAAGGTGAGATATACAATCGCTATCGGACCAAGGTCAATGCCATTAAACTGGGCATAGAGGGAAGGGCTATCGTCGGCAGTTTGGCAACGATTAGACCAAAGCAATTCCTTGCCGATATTGACGGTATCAATGATGTTGCCGTCCTGGAGCATCTTATGCTCTGCAAGTAGTTGATTAGACATGGATTCATCAGTATAAAAAACCTGGAATAATACTACATTAGCAATGTTCTGTTAGGAAGGTGATATCCAGTAGCGGGAATACACAGCCTGGAAATATTTCCGGGGTGAATAGCGGGTGAAGTGCTATTTTTCTGGAGGTAAGGGCTTAGGGTTAAATTTTCCTGTGTCCAGGTATACTCGCGCGCGGATCACCTTTCCCTTATCATTTAATTCAACGATAGCGACATTAGGAAGAGTCATCATCTCACCAGTTGCCCTGTTTTTTGCGGTGGTGATTAACTCAGAGATAGATATATTGCCATCGACGATACGCCGAATTTCTTGCTGGTGAAAATCACTATATGCAGCAAGGTAACTTTTATATGTCGCACGAATTTCTTCGATACCTCTGGCATGAACCGTTGGCGTGATACGTTCAGCATTCTCATCCCAGTGAGTCAGGTATTTCTCTAACGCTCCATTTGCCAGATCGTTGTTGAATGAATTCCAGAATGCCGTTGCATATTCATTCGTTCTTGCTTCATCTATTGTGTCCTCAGCAATTATCAATGGAGCTCTAAATAAAAAAAGAAAAATGATCACGAATATATAATATTCCTGGTATCGCGATAAACTAATTCTCATGTGCAATTACTCTCCTTACTTATTTGTTCAAAAAGTTTTCTTCGGCTTATCTTACCTGTATTACCTCGGGGAAATTCTTCCATAAAATAATAGGCACGCGGTTTTTTATAAGTCGAAAGCGAACTATTATCAACATGTTCAGCCAGTTCTTCTGCGCTGACTTCTTCTTTTTTCAAAATAAAAGCCGTTATTCGTTGGCCCCATTTTTCGTTTGGCAATCCGAGAACAACACATTCGTTAACAGCAGGGTGAGCCAATATTGTTTCTTCAATTTGTCCCGGCAATACATTTATGCCCCCGGAGATTATCATATCGTCCAGTCGACCCTGTAGATAAAGATAACCATCCTCGTCCAACACTCCCTGGTCACCGGAACGCCACCAACCATTATCGAATATTTTATCTGCTACCTCTTTTTGCTCCCATATCTGACTGGCGACTGAGGGGCCTCTGAAAATGACCTCACCTTCCTCGCCTGCAGCAAGAACATGATCTGTTCTGCCACCGGGTTCGATAATCCGAACTTCGACCCCTTCAGCAGCTTTACCTACACTTTCCAGGTTTATACCGCTCTCATAGTCCTCAGGCAGCATCACAGTACAACCACCCCATGAACCGGTTTCGGTGGTCCCATAGGTATTAACAACTTTGGAACAGATTTTGTCCCGGATCACTATCATGGTCGAGGAATCCATCGGTTCACCAGCGTAACCGACACGCTGAAGCGATGAAAAATCGTAGTCTTCAATATTATTTGAAATCAACATACGCCACATTGTCGGCACCAGGAAAAAGACTGTTACTTTTTCGTTTTGAATGGTTTCCAAAATACCTTGTGGATCCCATTGACTGATAAAAATGAGTCTTGATGCGCCATAAATAAATGGCAGTGTGCAGTTGTACCAACCAATAAAAGCGGTAGAGAATATATTTATCGTAGTCGAATCTTCTGTAGCCTCAGTATACAGGGCGCCATTACG
>JABHFC010000286.1 GCA_018676275.1 Gammaproteobacteria bacterium
TCCTGAGTATTTCTGCAATTCTTTACGTACAAGAAATATTGCCATTATTAGCCCGCTGTATTGTGCAATTACCGATGCCAGGGCTACACCTTTTACTCCCATATCAAGGCCAAAGACGAATACAAGATCCAGCACAATATTGATAAGGTTTACAGTTATGGCGAAATACAGCGTCGCCCTGGCGTTTTGTAAGCCCAATAACCAGCCAAACATTGCCATGGAACAAAGTACTGCAGGAGCACCCCAAATTGCCCAGTAAAAATATATTCGAGCGTGAAATGTCACCTGCTCACTACCACCAATAAGAAAGAAAGAAATTGATGCAATGGGGTTTTGCAAAATCAACATTGCTAATGCGATTGATAGACCAATAAAAATGGAATGAATTAGTGTTGATCGCAACTCATCGTAATCTTTTTTACCATGAACCTGCGCTACTATTCCCGTTGTGCCCATACGCAGGAATCCCATTCCCCAGTATAGAAAATCAAATATTACCGCAGCTATCGCAACAGCACCCAGATAATAGGGGTGACTCAGGTGACCGACAACAGCAGTATCCACGATACCCAACAAAGCAATAGATATATTGGATAAAATAAGTGGGCCGGCAAGACGCCAGATTTGTAAATGATTTTGATTTTTCACGATCTTGAAAAAATATTCTTCACTGCGATATGTTATTCAGATGATATACAACACTATGATATGCAAGGGTAAAATTTGCCATACATAAAGACAGACAACGGTAAAACTTGCCATACGAAAGATTAACACCGGTATGATATGCCATTCAAATTATGAACCGCGGTACAACGCGCCATACAAAAAATGTACAACGGCGTAATATTCCGTTAAATATATAAATGAAGACGTAATATAGCATTCATATTATTAGAGATTGTGTAATATTAGATAATATTTTTATCCAGGATAATTATGAACGGACAAGAGATCTATCAGGCGATATCGTCCAATATTAATATAATCATCAAAGGCCAGGAACAGGCAATAAGAATGTTGCTTGCTGCTTTTATCAGCGGTGGACATGTACTTCTGGAAGATGTGCCAGGTACCGGCAAAACAACGCTGGCTAAAGCTCTGGCCAAATCTATTGACGCTGAATATCATCGTGTGCAATTCACACCGGATTTATTACCCACTGATATTTTAGGTGTCTCCATTTTTGACCAGCGCGATCATGATTTTCATTTTCATAAAGGTCCGGTATTTACCAACATCCTGCTTGCCGATGAAATAAACCGGGCTTCACCTCGCACACAATCTGCTCTACTGGAAGCCATGGGAGAATCCCAGGTCAGTGTTGATGGCGTATTACACCCATTAGACGAACTTTTTTTCGTTATCGCCACGCAAAATCCAATTGAATTTCATGGCACCTATCCGCTCCCTGAAGCACAAATGGATCGCTTTGCTATGCGCTTTGAGCTTGGCTATGTAGACCAGGCACAGGAAGTTGCAATTCTTTCTGAGCAAAACAAGTTTCATCCAATTGAAACGCTAAGACCTTGCGTAAACCTGAAAGATGTCCTCACTATCAAAAAACTTACTTCGGATATCAGGATCAGTAATGAGTTGAAGGATTATATTGTAAATCTAATCCGTGCGACTAGAGATAATCAGGATGTCCAAAACGGCGCAAGCCCCCGTGCATCCCTGGCTTTAATGAAAGCTGCGCAAGTACTGGCATTATTTGACGGTATGGAATTTGTTACTCCAGATCACATACAGGAGATCGCAATACCGGTTATAGCTCATCGATTGATGCTTAACTCTCAGGCCAAATTTTCAGGCAGGACTGCGAAAATTATTGTCGAAGAAGTGTTAAAAGAAATACCTGTCCCAACTTAATTTAACATGCTTATATTCAGACGATTACTTTTTAAAAATTTCAAGTTCGTCTATAAACTAAGTCAACGACTTAGATACAGATTTACCTCCGCTGGTGCCCTCATAGCCAGTGGCATGTTAGCTTCCGGAATATTTGGCGTAGATATAAGGCAATCTATGGCATTTCAAATATTTACAATCATGGCATCGCTTCTTCTTGCTTCCTTTCTATACAGTTTGTCATTTCGCGGTCAGTTCAAAATTACCCGTGAGTTACCGCAATTTGGCACTGTCCATCAAACGATGCGTTACAGGATAACTGTTCATAACCTTGGAAAGTTTGCCCAAAATGATTTACTCCTAATTGATGACCTGGAAACATACTTTCCAAAACATGAAGAATTTGGTAAAAGCCGCGACCCACAGGATAAAAATAGAAATCGCTTTGATAGAGTTATAGGTTATCCACGTCTTGTCGCACTAATTCGAAAATTGCGTGGAGGCACCATCCAGGCTCAAGCTGTTGAAAATATTGCTGCCAATGATTTCATGGAATTGAATTTTGAGTTACTTCCCTCACGACGAGGCTATGTACACTTCTCTTCGACCCGTATCAGCAGACCAGACCCTTTTGGTTTAGTCAGAGCCATAAAGAAATACGAACAAAAAGACAAATTATTAATTCTTCCGAAAACCTATCGAACTCCCAAAGTTGAGCTCAAAGGTCTCCGCAAATATCAGCAAGGTGGTATGACTCAGGTCAGTGTCATTGGCGACTCCCAGGAATTTATGTCACTTCGCGATTATCGACCCGGTGACCCCCTGCGGGCAATTCACTGGCGTAGTTATGCCAAAACTGGAACCCCTGTGGTAAAGGAATTTCACGATGAGTTTTTTGTTCGCCAGGGATTGATACTCGACACATTCCAGGAGGATAAAAACAATGTTGTATTTGAAGAGGCTGTGTCTGTAGCTGCTTCATTTTGCCTGACTCTTCCGGGACAGGATGCACTACTGGATCTGATGTTTATTGGCGATCAGGCATATCGCTTTACAAGTGGCCGAGGTCTTGGGCAGTCTGAAAACATGCTGGAAGTACTGGCCTGCACTGAAGCATGCAACAACGATTCATTTAGCAAATTACACGAACTTATTCCTGAATATAGCAATGAGACCAGCGGTATGATCTGTGTTTTATTAGACTGGGATAAAAAACGACAGGAATTGATTGAGTCCATAATTCGAGCAAGCATACCTGTTGTCGTTTTTTTGATTATTGATGGCGAAAACGAACCCAACATTGAACATGGACCTATGGAAAACCATCCTGAACGATTTATTATCCTGCCTTCTGACAACATCCAGTCATCTCTTGATGAAGCAAGTAATCTCAGCCTGGCAAAGGAATGAACACCTCTAGTACACAATTACACAATGCACCTCCTTTGTTGATGGGAGCTGGCTTACTTATTTGGGGCTGGCAATGCAATTTTCTTTTATTTGCGCTGGTCATGGCTTTGCTACTTGAAACTTCTCATCTTATTTCATGGCGCTGGCCAATAACTGATAAGGAGTTTAATACTCTCTCTGATTTTAGTGGCGTTATGTTTTTCATCGCTGTCGTTTACATATTTACAAACGAGGGGGCAAGAGGAATATATATTATCCTAACAGTCTTGCCGTTCATTCTTTTTCCTCTGCTTATTACGCAAAAATATAGTCACGAAGGCACAATGAATTCAAGCGCATTGTTTCCTGGTTTGAGAAAACTGGATTCCTCATTGTCACCGGAAGCCAACTCCAGAGTAGATGTAAATCTCCCTTATTTTGTTATTTGCATAATTTCTGCAAGTGCAGGTAATCAAAGAACAATGTTATTTTTTGTTGCCGTCTGCATCCTGCTGACAATTGTACTTTGGTCAGTCAGGCCCTCACGTTATTCACTTCCTGTTTGGTTTATCACACTGACCATGGCTTTTTCTATCGCTTATGCAGGTCAATTAGGACTACGACAATTACAGGCGTCTATTGAAGCCAGTTTTCTGGGTATATTTGACCAGCTCAGGTGGCGATATCGTGATCCAAATCGCTCTACCACTGCAATGGGTTCATTAGGACGCTTAAAGCTTTCTGATCGTATTGTATTAAGACTGAAAACCAAACAGGCCATACAAACACCAATTTTATTAAAAGAGGCCAGCTATAACACCTTCGCTCATGGTATATGGAACAATAAGGAATCAGATTTTACTGTCCTTGATCAAAACCTTGATAAAAGCTGGACTCTGATGGATGAAGTTGAAGCCGAAGCAAGTGTCACTTTGTCCACTTACATGGTAAGGGAAAAAGGAGTAATCCCACTCCCCCATCGCAGTAGCAAAATTAAGAATGTAGCTGCGGTTGAAATTGAAAAAAATCAACACGGTACAGTCATTATGGATATGCGCGAAGGCTGGATCCAATATGATGTTGAATACAACGCAAATATTCAAAAAGAGCTACCACCCGATGAAAACGATTTGCATATTCTTGATTTTTATCGGGCTGATATTGACAAGTTGGCTAAGCAGTTAAAACTATCATCAATGACTGACGAACAAGCTGTATATACGGTGCACCGTTTCTTTCAAGATAATTTCACCTACTCATTAAATAGGAAACAACGTTATCCAAGGGGCAAATACCTGTCTAATTTCCTTTTCAAGAATAGACAAGGGCACTGCGAATATTTTGCTACTGCTACTACATTGCTCCTCCGTAGTGCTGGCATACCTGCTAGATATGCCATTGGATATTCTGTTAGTGAATACAGTTCTCTTGAGAGGCAGTACATAGCACGAGCCAGACATGCCCATTCATGGGCATTGGTCTTTGTAAATAATAAGTGGCAAGTTCTCGACACAACGCCGTCAATATGGGCACCCCATGAAGAAGAAAATGCCTCAGTATTAGAACCCTTCATGGATCTTTGGGCATGGATTTCCTATACATGGTCACGTTGGCAATCGGAGGATGTTGTTGATGAAGAGCAAAACACCGGGTTTCTTCTTTGGTTGCTAATTCCACTCATCGCCCTGTTAGCTTGGCGTATGTATTTTAAGGAACGCATTAAACGTAGACATCCATCTTCACTTGTTGCAGAAGAAATTGCCTACAATGGAATCGATTCAAGTTTTTATGAACTAATCGAACAGATAGAACAAAATGGTTTGCCCCGACATCCAGGCGAAACTTTAATTACATGGCTCAGACGAATTGATCTCAGGATACAAAATAGTCAGATTGAAACTGCACTAAAACTTCATTATCAATATCGCTTTGACCCGTCTGGCTTGTCTTCACTTGACGCAAAAGAACTGCAGAGAATTGTCAGCTTTTTACTCTCCTGTAAAGATGAGTGGCTAAGTGTCCAGAACGTTGCCTGACAAACTATTTAAACAAACAATGTTTGGCGAAGTCAGTAGCCTCGTTCGTACTCCAGTCGCCTTTAGGTTTCTCTTTCAGGTTTTTACACCACCCCTCACTACCAACTTCAGGTGCGCAGGCGTTCAGAGACAAGCACGAGAAACAAATAAAGATATATAACAATTTTTTCATAATATTTTCCTGCCATACTTTTATATAAACTAGTTACCAGTAAGCTTTCAGAAACCCGTTTTCTATTTTACACTCTAACATATTTAGAGGTTTATCCCCCACTTCCAGACACTCGCCTGTTCTTAAATCGAATTTCCATTTATGTAAGGAACAGGTGAGCTCTAATCCACTCAATTCATTTTTAGTTATCGGCGTAGATTGATGTGGGCAACGATTATCATAAACACGAATATCCTCGTTCTCCCTGTAAACGAACAATTCTTTGCCATCAGCAGCCTTGATCATACTGACACCACTCATTAGTTTTTCCTCCTGAATTAGCTCATGCCAGTCCAGACCTTCTCTCATGGCTTCCGGTCCGAACTCTGCCATATCCATTTCAAGTAAGATATCGATTGCCCAAATAATCTTACTTAAGCCAAGTGTAGGAAAAGCAACAAACAATGCGTCGATAATTTGATTTGCTGTTACACCAAGTGCTAAAGCTCGTTTCAGGTATTGACGAAATCCAGTTGCTGTTTGCTTATCTACCTTGGTTATAACAGAGATAATTGCTTTTGTTTTATCGTCCAGGTGCTTCCCCGAGTTTTTTAAAAAGGAAAAATAGTCTTCCATTTCTCGGGGTCTTATTTGCATCAGGTATTTGAGAGCGTCACTCATCTCGATTCTACAAAGTTATCCATTATCGTCACCTTCAAAATACTGTAAGTTCATCTTCACTTCATGCACTTCATTGGCTTTACTGAACAATTCATCTGAATCATACCTGGCAACCTGATTCTGATAATCGAGATGCATAAACATTATATTAAGCTCGGTGCTGCCGCTGCTCTTATAATGGTGAGACTGCTCAAAAAGAAGACTGTTACTAATTATTTTAGATCTGGGGATTTTCATAGAAACAACACCCAGTTTTCCGCTATCTCGCTGGAAACAGACATCCTTTTTCCGCCCTTTCTGAAAACACCTGATCCTGGCTCCAATTACTGGCGCGCTGCTAAGACTATCTACCAGACGAAATTGAATTTCCTGCATCACAATTTCAGATTTTTTTGATGTGCCAAACAAAGCAAAATAGTCAGCCACAACAAATCCTGTCCCTGTTAACAAAACACTGATAATTAATAACCAAAGCTTAAATCTCATTAGGCACTAATCTCGTCTTAATTTATCTCTAACAGCAATGGGCGTAGGAAATTGTAGGACGATGATATAGGAAGACACGACAAAGGTAATCAATGTCGCTAATTGGATCAGATAAGAGGTGTTCTCCCTGATAAAGTGAGATTCCAGCGCAAGTACTGCGATGAGAAATGAAAACTCACTGATTTGTCCCAACCGATACCCCACTTCCTGTGAAATCATCTTTTTTTCTCCAGCCTTAACAAATAAAAATTTAAACACAGCCGGCTTGATCAGGATAGCTGCCGCTGCAATCAAGGAAGCCGGCACGATTATTTCCGCCAGTATGTCCATTTTGAAACTGGCTCCTAATGAGAAAAAGAAAATAATCAGGAAAAAGTCTCGTAAGGGTTTCAGTTTCTCTGCGATAAAAAAAGCAATAGGACTGGAGGCAAGTACGACACCGGCAATAAAGGCTCCTATTTCATGAGATAAACCCAACAACACCGCCAGTTCTGCTATACCCAAACACCAGGCAATCGCTAACAGAAATATATATTCGTGAATCTGGTCATAGCGTACGATCAAAGGAAGAATCACATACTTTTCCAATATCCAGGCGATAAAAATAACCAGCGGCAAGGCTCCTAATTGCCAGACGATATCCATCACGATATTTCCGCCTTTGCCATAACCCTGTAATAACAGTAAAACCAGTATCGCGATTAAATCCTGAAGCAATAACACGCTAATTATGATCTGACCTGTGTGCTTGTGATGCAAAGTCGTGGTTGGTAATAATTTGACTCCCAGAATGGTGCTGGAAAACATCAGGGCTGCACCTATCAGCATCGCTTCCAATACAGGGTAACCAAAAATGTATCCAATAGTAAATCCGATTAGAGCAAATACTATCGAGCTAAGTAATGTTGCCCAAAGTGCCTCTCCCAGCATTCTCCACAATTGCTGTGGCAGTAAATCCAGACCAAGCAGATACAACAAAAATATAATGCCGATATTGGAAATATCCTTAATTAACTCTGCATCATTAACCAGTCCAATCCCCCAGGGTCCCATCAAAATGCCTAAGACAATATAGGCGACAATCATTGCCTGACGCGCAAATAGAGCAAGCGTCGCCAGTACCGCAGCCCCAGTAAATATCAGAAAGATTGAAAATTCGATCGATGTCTCAGGCAAACTGAACAATTTCCTGTTAAATGTTTCAGGGCCAATAAGCCCTGAAAAGAGTTAATTTAGATAAAACTGATTTGTAAGACGCCACAAAGCTGATCAAACCTTAGTTTATCAGCATTACAGGCCCTCAATTATCAATAATTTATTTTGTAATAAATAGCGGGACTGGTAGGATGAGCAGGTTCGAAATATAAAAAAATAATAGTCTATTTCGTTTCGGAATTTACAAAATAATACTACTATTATCAATAGCTTGTAACAATATTTTATTCTGCGCCCGCGAGGAAATATATGGCACTTCAATTTGAACTGGCCGGATCCCAGATAGATGGCACTCGAGGTTATCAGGAAGATGCTTTTCTGATAACAAACCTGACAGACAAAGATGGCAATTCAGCCGCACTCGTCATCGTTGCCGATGGTATGGGTGGTCATGCTGCAGGCAACGTTGCCAGTAATATGGCTGTTCAGGCCTTCAATAAACATGTTTCAGCTAATTACCCCACTGATAATCTGTCAGAAGTACTGCGTGAATGTGTCCACCAGTCAAACAAGTCCATTAAAGAAACGGTGGCAGAAACCCCTGCCCTGGCTGGAATGGGATGCACCATGGTTGCCGCGGTGCTGGAAGGCAACAAAATGACCTGGGCCAGTGTCGGTGACAGTCATGTATACCTTATCCGCAATAAAGAATTAGTAAAAAAGAACGACGATCACAGTTATGGGGGCTTTCTGGATCGAATGGCGGCTTCTGGCACACCGGTTGAACAAGAAGAAGGTTTATCTCGCAATATGCTAATGAGCGCGATAATGGGCGAAGACATAGGCGAGATCGACGTTCCGGATCAAGGTTTTGAGCTTGAGCCAGGGGACCGTTTACTGATTTGCAGCGATGGTATGGATACCCTCAGTGCTGGCAAGATCATTCAGTATTCAGAGTGGTCGGAATCTACCAAGGAATGTGCAGATGCCCTGATGCAGGCTGTCGAAGATGTCGGTATGCCAAAACAGGATAACACCACAGCGGTAGTGGTAAATGTGACGGAAAAGCAGGAAACTGCCGCAGTAGTTGAAGCTGCAGCACCAGCTGCGCCCGTTACAGCTGAGTCTGACCCGCTGGATCAGACCGCAGAAATCGCCGTCGAGTCGGACTCAGCGAGTGAAGAAGCAGAACCCGCTGCAGAAATTTCCTCTGATGAGGAAGATGAAGACGAAGAAAAAAGCGGTAACGGTATGATCATTGGTATCGCAGCGGTGGTACTAATAGCTGTCGCCGTTGGTGGATATTTCATGTTTGCCGGAGGCAGCAAGTCAACTCCAGACACTGTTGCCGTGAGTAGCACATCAGACGCCGATGAAGCTGAAGAAATAGATGCCGCAGTTGATGATATGGATGAGGAAGAAAGTCTGGATGTCGACGATGAAGCAGCCGAGGCCACGGAATCAACCGAGGTGGCAGCTGCGCCAGCAGCTAAGCCTGAAACCATATCGACAGGTAATGCAAAGGAATTTGCGGATACTTTAAAAGATGGAAGTGCTGGACCCATGATGGTTGGCATTCCTGCCGGTACATTCGATATGGGTAGTCCGGGTTCGTCACGTCATGCAGATGAACGTCCAAGGCATAGTGTCAAAGTTGAAAAATTTGCCATTAGTAAACATGAAATTACTTTTGCTGAATACGATAAATATATTAATGCCACCGGAAAAAAACCACCTGAAGACCTTTACATGGATCGAGCTACTCATCCGGTTATTTTTGTTACCTGGGATGATGCTTACTACTATGTGAAATGGCTGAGTGAACAAACCGGGCATAAATATAAACTACCCTCGGAAGCCCAATGGGAATATGCAGCA
>JABHFC010000287.1 GCA_018676275.1 Gammaproteobacteria bacterium
ATCAGTTTCAACCTCACCCGATGTGGAACTCAATTCTCGTCCACGACGCAGTAAAATATAGACTATCGCCAAAAGTGTAATAAATAACACTGACGCGGCCACGATCATTATGGTCGATCGTATACGCTCTTCTTTACCCATGGTTTGCGCAGCTTGCACCGGCACTTCAATAATCACAGGCTGCTGTACCACTGGTTCAGGCTGCACCGGTTCCATGAATGATTCGGGCATTGTTGTCATGTCTGGCTCTGGCGCTTTATTTAGAATGACATTGATTTGTGCGAAAACATTTTGTAAGTCGGCCGCTTCTAATGCGCGATAATATTCCCCGTCGGTTTTCTGGGATATGGATTGAATTAACTGAAAATCTGCCCCTTCGGTAAAAGCGACACCAAAGACTTTTATCGACTCATCGGCAGCATCGGCGGCCAGATCTTCCTTTAACCATTTACTTTTCTCAAGATCGACATCGGCTTTACCAGTATCAACGATACCATCGGTCATAAAAACAATGGATTTTTGTGCTTCTTCTCTTCCATTATTCTTCAGTTCGTAGATCGCTCTTTCAATGGCCGCGGGACTGTCAGTAAAAAGACCTCTGTAATTTACTTTTTTCAGGCTATCAACAACTGTGCCTCTTGCCTCAACTGAAAGAAAGGTTAACGGCATTGCCAGGCTTACATTCTGATCAAAGATCACAATAGAGATACGGGTTTGCGTATCGAGGCTACTTATAAATTCGGAAACCGCCTGAGTGGCAAGAAAATCCGGGTCATTCTTTTTCATGCTGCCGGAATTATCAAGCACCACTACAACATCTTTTGCAAGACCAAAGGAGCTGCCTTCGTCCAGTAGTCTGGCCAATGAGGAGGATTCATCTTCATTCGAATCTACATAATCAAATGCAGTGGAGTCACTGGCTTCCTCGGCTGCTATTACGTCAGGGTTATCGTAAAGCTCGTCGAGATCGACAGACAAGACGATATTAGGAGTTATTGCCAGCGAAAGTATTATTGCAAGGCCAAACGCAGTGTAGGATTTGAGTGATATCATTTGGTATTTTTTGGTTTATGTTAATTATAAAACGTTCATGTACAACTCTGCACCCGTCATCTGAATATAATAGCTAACTCGAAGCCGCACCAGTGGCAAGCGGACAGTCATCCTGCCTGCACCACTCACTCCAGGAACCTGCATATAGTTTGGCCGGAGCTAAGCCTGCATGAGCCACTGCCAGAAGGTTATGACATGCTGACACCCCTGAGCCACAGTAAAATACCACTAGTTCCGCAGGAGTATCAGCATAAATCTGACTAAATTGCTGTTTTAGCTGTTCCGAGTCGAGAAAATACTCGTTTTCACCCAGATTTTCTTTCCAACAATGATTTATAGCACCGGGAATATGACCCGCCAGCGGGTCTATTGGTTCTATATCTCCACGATATCTCTCTGCATCACGTGAATCTACCAATAATGGCATATCAGCTACCTCATCCATGATGACCAGCCAGTCTCTTATTGGCTCACCTGTAAATATCTCTGCGGAGCCGATCGCCTCGCCTGTAGCCGTTTCCAGTTTTGCGGTTTGCCAGGCCTGCCAGCCACCATCGAGAACAGCTACAGCTTCGTGCCCCATGTAACGGAGCAACCACCAGAGACGTGCAGCGAAAGCGCCGGAAGACGCGTCATAGACCACCACCTGTTTATCCTGACTAATACCAAACGAGGAAAATACCTTGCGCAATTTATCTGCACCGGGCAAGGGATGACGCCCATGGTCCGTAAGCATTTCACCAGATAGATCATTGTGAATATCAGCATAAATGGCACCAACTATATGTTCATCAAGATAGGAACGGTATCCTGAAGACATATCTGCAAGATCATAGCGACAATCAATTACTAGCCAGTCTGGTTCTTTTAATTTGGCTGATAATTCCTCTGCGCTGATAATTGTCTGGTACATGGTCATTTAATTTATTGAAGGTGTATTGATCTACATCTCATGTTAGCGTTTCACTATGCCTAATCAATTTAAAATAGCGTATTTTTTTATTATTCTTGCGCTAGGCACGCTTTTATCTTCATGCTCTACGCTGTCTTATTATGGGCAGTCGATGTCAGGACATTTACAACTACTTCGCAGCCGAGAGGATGTTCATTCAGTACTACAATCGATTGATACACCTGATGAGCTTAAACACAGGCTAAAAAGTATATCCAGAATCAGGGATTTTGCCAGCCATACACTCGGTTTGCCTGATAATAGCAGTTATCGAAGTTACGCCGATATTGGTCGCAAGTTTGTTGTCTGGAATGTATTTGCGACCCCGGCCCTGTCATTCGAGCCCAAGACTTCCTGTTTTTTGATTGTCGGCTGTCTCAGTTACCGAGGCTACTTCAAAAAGGATGATGCCGTGAAATACATGGAAAGCCTGAAAGACAATGGCTTTGACATCTATCTGGGTGGTGTAATGGCCTATTCTACTCTGGGCTGGTTTGACGATCCCATTCTCAACGGCATGTTGGAAAGGAATGATTTTGACCTGGCAAGATTGATATTTCACGAACTGGCTCATCAACAGCTCTATATCAAAGATGATACTGAGTTCAATGAAGCATTTGCAGATGCTGTTGCCCTGATTGGACTTGGGTATTGGCTGGAAATAAACAGCACCATCGAGCAAAAGCGAAATTACGAACATCAGCTGGCACGGGAAAACCAGTTTATCGACCTGGTGTTGTCGTACAGGGATAAGCTCGACTTGCTTTATCGAACGGATATTTCGCTGACCAAGAAGCATTTACAAAAAGAAGAAATCTATGAAGACCTGCAAAATGCCTATGTGCAACTTCGCTCCAGTTGGGGTGAGCACTCAGAATATGATAGCTGGTTCGCCCAGGGCGTGAGCAATGCGAAACTTTCCGCAATATCCACCTATCGAAAGCTCGTGCCTTTTTTCCTTCAGGCTTACCGCACGACAGGGGAGAACATGGAAGCCTTTTATACCCGAATCGAAGCCATCGGACTATGTGAAGCAGAACGTCGGCGTGAGCTACTCCTCTCAATATCCAGCGCTATTTCCTGCAATCCGGAGTGATTATGTGGAATCGGATTGAATTAGTCATCTATCTTCCTGTTTCACAATACAGACTCAAATAATTGTCTCAAAATGCTAAAAAATCAGTATAATCGTCGCTCTTGTGGTTATTGACCTTGAGCCGAGATTGGCTTTGAGATTGATAATTTAATAATTGTGATCTGGTTCACGCCAGATGTTATTAACAACTGATATTCTGCTTAATTCTTAGAGGTATTATCGAAAGCATGCTCAACAAATTTTTTAGCAAACCCCTTGAACTACAGGTAGGTGAACAGTCTCTGAAATTCAGCTCAGTCGGTGATTTTGATTTTGCAGTATCTGGTCGTATAGCTGTACCGTCGAAAAAAATAACCGACATGGTAAAGTTTACACCTGAGCAACTACAAAAAGAAGCTCGTACAATCAAGGAGATTGAAAAGAAATTTGTAGCGATACTATCCAAATCCATAGAAGACACTAACAGCATTAATCGCGCTATTCGTGAACTGGACCCGTTGATTTTTTCTCAGGATCATAGCTGGCGCGACATAATTAGTAGCCTGAATAGTGGTGATGAGGAATTTAATCCCTTCCGCCGGGTAGCGCTTGTGAAATATATGCAGTACCTGTCAGCAAGACAGGAAATCATCAAGGACCTCTATTCTGAAAAGAAGAAGATGTTAAATGAACCTATAGTCAAACCAGGGGGAGAAACCGAGCAAGGTGAATTCAGAGAAACGTTGATGTTGGAAAACACCATTTTTGAGCCGGTCGCCGATGATAAAAAAGGTCCCAGTGATTTTGATCGGATGCCGAAAGGTGAAGCCGTCACGGTTACATTGAAACCCGGAGCGGAAATGGTAGTTTTGCTTTCCAAACATAAGTGTAGTGTAGTAGCAAAAGATGGTATTCAGTTCATTGACCAAACTGGTAAAAGCTACACACTCGGTAAAGGCCGCAACATCATCGGTCGTGATACTATAAGTACCGTTATTCTGGATCCTTCACTTCGCGATATTTCACGTTTGCATCTTGTTATTGAAAATATTGATGATAGCAGTCTGCAATTAACTGACTTATCTTCACATGGAAGTTTTATGCCGATTAAATATCTCGAACATCACTCATCATGGTAAGAGTTGATTTGCAGACATCGCTTACACCAGCCAACTGAATCTTTCAGTAAATTCATGTCGTAAGTTGGCACCGCAACTTCCAGTTCATAAGTTATTCTACTAATCCATCTTTCATCAGCAATAAGATATTATGCATTGCTGTAATATTTATATACTTTCTAATTATTTCCTGGGAAATCATGTGTTTGATAAGATAGGTTCAAGTTAGAGAATCGCTTTCTTGTCTAAGAAAAATGAATATTAAATTTGTAAAAAAGATTAAAGCAGATGGTACTCCTTGTGCAAAATGTGCTGATGTCGAAAAGCGTTTGGTCGATAATGGTCAAATGGAAAGTATCGATGAAATTATTATTGCCGATGAACGTGACCCGGAAAGTTTAGGGATGCAGCTTGCGAGACGGCACCAGGTTGATCTTGCTCCATTTTTCCTGGTGCTCAATGATGATAATACAACGAGTATCTACACTATATATTTCCAGTTTGTTAAGGAAGTCCTGCAAGGAAGTGCTTTATCCCCGAAAGAGGTCGCCTGACCGCTTACTGACTATGCTCTGCCTTTTGTCCTGTTAATGCCTGGGCAACTCGATATTTGCAAATAGCTTATCCAGTTCTTCCTGAGATTCCGTTTCCAGTGCTCGCTGTACCAGTTCCCTGGTTAAATGCGGCGCGAACATGTTCATAAAATCGAACATATAACTACGTAAAAAAGTACCACGACGAAACCCGATTTTAGTAGTGCTTGCATCAAACAAATGACTGGCATCGAGTGAGGTCAGATCCTGATCCAGCTCGCTGTCATAAGCCATACTGGCAACAATGCCTACACCCAGACCGAGTTTTACATAAGTTTTAATGACATCAGCATCCGCGGCCGTAAATACCACTTTCGGCCGCAAACCCTCTGCATTAAATGCCTGATCAAGCTGTGAACGGCCAGTGAAACCGAAAACATAAGTGACAAGAGGGTATTTAGCCAGCATCTTTAGAGAAAGCTCTCCAGCCTTTGCCAGTGGATGATCGTGGGGGACAATGACACTTCTATTCCACTTATAACAGGGCATCATGATTAGATTTTCAAACAACTCCAGTGCTTCTGTTGCAATTGCGAAATCCACATTGCCCTTGGATGCCTCCTCTGAAATTTGAACCGGTGTGCCCTGGTGCATATGCAGCGAAACATCTGGATACTGTTCAATAAAAGTCTTAATAACACCTGGCAATACATAGCGGGCCTGAGTGTGTGTAGTGGCAATTGACAGGCTGCCTCGCTGTTCATCGCTAAATTCCAGTGCTACTTGCCGGATGTTTTCAGCCTTATCCAGAATCTCTCCCGCGAAGGCTATTATTTTCTTACCTACCGGTGTGATTTCGGTCAGGTGTTTACCGCTACGACGAAATATCTGCAAGCCTATTTCATCTTCAAGCATACGGATTTGCTTACTGATACCCGGCTGGGAAGTAAACAAACTCTCCGCTGTAGCAGTTACATTCAGATTATGTCTGGATACCTCCCAGATGTATTTAAGTTGCTGTAACTTCATTTTATTTTATGCTTAATAGTGATTAAAATATTTATGATAATTACTTTTCAGTATAGAAAATTGAGGGAAAAGTACAAGTTTGTCATGCCCTTCCGGGGTCCCAGGTTCCATATGCATCATCGGTTTTTGAATGGCACGTTATACCGTCGTGTATTTTTTGAATGGCACATTGTCCATACAGTCCTGTACATAAAAAAACCCCGGGTATACCGGGGTCTTGATAAAATTAATTTTACTATAACTTACACGTGTACTCGCCTGTAGCCCTCAATTAAACTGGCAAGGCGATCTTTAACCAACAGTTTCTCTTTTTTTAGTTGCTCCAGGGATATGTCATCAATTGCTTCAACACCGGCATTAGCCTGATCAACTCTTTGCTTTAACTGGCTATGCTTGGCATACAAACGTTCGAAATCCTTATTTTCTGATAGAAGTGATTCTACAATTTCATTGTCATATTCGAACATGTTTTCTCCTCTTAGGATTTGTTAGTAGATGCTTGGAAAAACAAAAATACGAAGTCCGTAAGTCTATCTTCGGATGGATAAACTCAGGTATATTGAACGACTCAAAACAAGTCACTTTTGTGAAAATATTATTAATCATGCTCCCTCGAACAATAAAGTAGACCAGAATCTAATAAACAACAAGGGGTGCTTTAATTAAAATTAATATTTATTATTATTTCCTTAAATATTAATGAGTTGCAGGTTTTCGCTAAGAGTAAAAATGCTAAAGTCGGGCTATACAACTAGATTTTCTTGAATTTTATTTTGCAGCTGCTTCGACTAAGATATAGAGATTCCGGGCTGATGGTAAAACAACAACAAAAAGCAAAATAAACAACACTGACCTCATTAATAATCGAGCCCAATTAAGCCTAATCTAATGCTATTAACTCAGCTAAAATCGCTACGCATCTCAACTTGTATTGCTCTGTTTTTCCTTTGTCTTTGCAGTTCAATTTCCATACATGCTTCATCGGACAACGCTGCAACTTTTAGTCTGGATGAGATCGCACCAGACGTATATGTCCATTATGGAAAGCACGTGGAGTTCGACGATCCTCTACATGATGATATCGCCAACATCGGATTTATAGTCGGTGATAAGTGCGTCGCCGTTATTGATACAGGCGGCTCGGTAAGAACAGGACAGCGTTTATTATCTGCTATCCGCAAAACAACATCAAAACCAATCTGCTATGTAATAAACACACATATTCATTTTGATCATTTGTTGGGAAATATTGTTTTTCAAAATGATCAGGTGAAATTTGTTGGGCACAAGAACCTGGAGGAAGAAGTAATAGCAAGTCGTGCATTTTTTCTTCAGCAATTTCGTAATGATCTCGGAGACTCGCCGACTGAGAATTCGATTGTCGGCCCCAATCAAAGCGTCGAAGACAGCAACATGCAAATTGACCTGGGAAACCGTATCCTCGATTTGACCGCGTATAACAGTGCTCATTCACACAGCGATATAAGCATCTATGATCGACGTAGCAAATCCCTCTGGTTATCTGATCTATTATTCGTGCAGCGCATACCCGCGCTGGACGGAAGTTTGAAAGGCTGGTTAGATGTTGTCGAAGGTATAAAAAAGTCCCCTGCTGAACGATTTATTCCCGGACACGGCCCTGTTAGTCCTCGCTCATCTTCTGCGCTCGCTGATCTGGAACGTTACCTGCGTACTCTGTTGTCCCAAACCAGGAAAAAAATTGTAGAAGGTCTTTTTATGGAAGACATTGTTGATAGCGTTGGAAATAGCGAAAAACAACTCTGGTTGTTACATGAGCAGCACCATAAACGAAATGTTACTAAGGCTTTCAGCGAACTCGAATGGGAATAAACTAAATAAGATGATAGCAATACTACAGGAGCTTGTTTCACTACTGGAACTCGAACGATTGGAAGATAACCTGTTTCGCGGACCTAGTCGCGATATCGGTACCAATCGTGTCTATGGAGGTCAGGTACTTGGACAAGCGATCAAGGCAGCCCAATATACTGTTGAAGATAATCGCAATATCCATTCCCTGCACGCCTATTTTCTGCGTGAAGGGGATCATGACTCACCAATAATATATGAAGTCGACCGTAGTCGTGATGGAAACAGTTTTTCCGCTCGCCGAATTGTCGCCATACAACATGGCAGACCTATATTCACTCTTTCTGCTTCGTTTCAGGTTGAAGAAGAAGGACTTGAATATGGTATTGAGATGCCTGATGTTCCTGCTCCGGAAAAGCTCATCAGCGTGAGGGAATATGAAACCAGACACATGGATAAATTGCCGGAGAAATTCCAGCGTTTATTGTCTTTGTCAGCACCTTTTGATCTGAAACCAGTGGATTTTGATGAACATCTGGACAGCGAATCTGCATCAGGTGGTAGACATTTCTGGATAAAAACTGTCGACGAACTTCCAGCAGAACCACAATTGCATCGCTCCATTCTCGCCTACGTTTCCGACTATGGTTTGCTGACCAGCTGCCTGGTACCACACGGTTTACATTTCCTTGATAGCAGTCTGATGATGGCAAGTATTGATCATGCTATGTGGTTTCATCGCCCTTTTAGAATGGACGAATGGTTGCTCTATTCCTGCGAAGCTATCTCAACAAATAATTCACGTGGTCTGGCAAAAGGTAATTTCTTTCATCAGGATGGCAGCCTGATAGCGTCCACTAATCAGGAAGGTTTGATACGCCGTAAAAGTTAATGCAAAAATTTTTCGGGCTTACATATTGGGATAATTAGGGCCGCCACCACCTTCAGGCACCACCCAAACTATATTCTGACTCGGATCTTTAATATCGCAGGTTTTACAATGTACGCAATTTTGTGCATTTATTTGTAATCTGGGCTCACCTTGATCCTCAACAATTTCATATACACCAGCTGGACAATATCTCTGTTCAGGTGCGGCAAAGTCAGGGAGATTAGTTGAAACAGGAATATCAGCATTTTTCAAAGTTAAATGACAGGGCTGATCTTCTTCATGATTCGTATTGGAAATAAACACTGATGAAGGTTTGTCAAAACTGAGTACACCATCCGGTTTTGGATAGTCAATAAGCCTGGATTCATCGGCGCGTTTCAATGTAGCGTGGTCTGCAATGCGATCATGAAAAGTGAAGGGTATTTTTCCTCGACACAAATTTTGATCTATATAGTTAAAAGCTGCACCCAGATATAGTCCAAGTTTATGTAGAACAGGACCGAAATTTCGTGAACGATAGAGCTCATCATATACCCAGGAAGTACGAAAATTTTCCGCATACTGCTCTATATCTTTTCCACCATCATCTCCCTGACTCAAGATATCAACAAGTGTTTCTGCAGCTACCATCCCGGATTTCATAGCTGTATGAGAACCTTTAATTTTTGCATAATTAAGTGTCCCTGCATCACAACCTATAACTAACGCGCCCGGTAAGCTCATCTTCGGCAAAGAATTTAAACCTCCCTTTGCAATTGCTCTCGCACCGTAAGAAAGACGTTTCCCACCAGTCAGGGTTTTCGAAATAGCAGGATGATGCTTAAATCGCTGAAATTCATCGAAAGGACTGAGATAAGGGTTTGAATAATTCAAATCTATAATCAACCCCAGAGCAACTTGCCTGTCTTCGAGGTGATACAGAAAAAAACCACCTGTTGTATCTTTGTCTAATGGCCATCCTGTGCCATGAACAACAAGTCCAGGTTGATGCTTATCTTCCTCTACCTCCCATAGCTCCTTCAACCCTATACCATAGTGTTGTGGATCGCAGTCATTTGCCAAATCAAACTTTTCCATAAGTTGTTTTCCCAAATGACCACGGCAACCTTCAGCAAATACCGTGTATTTGGCATGCAATTCCATTCCTGCCTCGTAGGAAACTTTCTGTTGACCGGATTCATCAAGCCCCATATCACCAGTTGCGACACCTTTAACACTACCATCCTCGTTGTAGAGAATTTCTGCTGCTGCAAAACCCGGATAAATCTCTACTTCCAGAGCCTCAGCCTGCTCCCCTAACCAGCGGCACACATTACCCAGGCTGACAATATAATTGCCCATGTTGTGCGTACTGGCTGGCACAAGAAAATTGGGGGTCTTGAATGAAGATTCAGCGCCGGTAAGAAAAAACACCTGATCTTCGGTAACGGGAGTGAGTAAAGGTGCACCCCGTTCAGCCCAATCAGGGATGAGTTCATTCAGGGCTCGCGGTTCAATTACGGCACCTGAAAGAATGTGAGTGCCAATTTCAGAACCTTTCTCAAGAATACAAACCGAAAGGTCTATTTGTTTCTCCTGCGCTAACTGACGCAAGCGAATCGCCGTTGATAAGCCAGCAGGGCCACCACCGACTATCACAACATCGTATTCCATGGATTCACGTTCCATAGCAATACCTCATAATAGGAAAAGGGAAAAGCCTGTTGTCACATTCCTGAAACGGATCCATCAGGATTTCCAGAGAATTATACGGGTATATCAGGCAAAAATTACGATATATCTGCTACTGCTTCCTTCTGTTTTCTTATCGCATCTTCAAGCTGTTTCTTGCGGGCTTTTTCGTTTCTGACATGTCCCAGCCACTGGGTAGCTGTCTTTTTACTACGCTTATCTTTACTCGCATTTGTGAAGGCTTTAATTGACGCGTTAAAACGCTGTAACTCAAAATTTGCCAGACCAAGCATAACATTCGCTGTGTCACGTCGCTTTACACCACCTTTTTTTAACCCGGTTTCCAGTGCAGCGATTGCTTCCTTATACTTATCAAGATTGAGATAAGCCTGAGCCAGGCGTACATCAAGGTCACCATCCTTGGAAAGGTCTGCCGCCCTTTTTAAGGGGTCAATCGCTTTTTCACTCTCCTGTGCCTGTAACCAGGCCTGGGAAAGTAAACGAAGATTACGCACGTTCTTATCAATAATCCCTTTCTTCATTCCCTTATCCATAATCACTGCAGCCTTATAAGGCACTTCGTGCAATAGAAACAGGTTTGCCAGGTTCAACTGCTGATTGCCTTTTTGCAGATCTCCACTGTCGTAAAGCATTTCCATAATCGACATTTGCTTATCCAGCCTTTTCAATTCTGAATAGGCTCCAGCCATGGTCAGCCAGTACTCTGTTTTCGGATAGAGAACGACCAGCTCTTTTAGGACGTTGACCATATTCTCGTAATCGCCAAGGTTATAGTAGTCAACTCGCATCAACAAAAGCAGATTTTGTTTTGGATTATCACCACGATCCTTAACCAGTTTGTAGGCTTTCTTCAGTGGTCCCAGAGATTTTTTATAATCTTCCAGTTGGTAATAGCCCTGACCAAGAAGCATATAAGCATTCTCGGAAGGCTTATCGGCAATCTTGAACCATTCCTCAATTGTCTTGACAGCCTTTTTATATTCTTCGGTGATAAAGTACAGTTGCGCCAGTGTGTACATGGAACTGGCTGCAAGACCTTCCGGCAAGTCAGGCTGTATTAATACTTTTTGATAGGAACGAATCGCGTCCTGATATTTTTCCAGGGTAAAATAAGTGTAGGCAAAATAGTTGTACAACTGTGCCTTTTCGTAGGGAGAAAGTTTCTTTTCCTGTTCCAGCTCCCGCAACTTCGCAAGCCCGTCCTTATAATTTTTTGCTTCAATAAGCTCCTGTGCCTCAGTGAGTTTGGTATAGACCTTTTCACTCATAGACTGGGCTTTCTTTGTCTTACGTTCCTTCTTTTTCCCACCACTGTCCTGAGCCTGAACCTCTACAGTCGGTAAGGAAACCGCCAGAATGAGACAAAATATCGGCACTATCACTCGCGTCAGGATATTTATTTTACGTTTCATTACTTATGACCCTGTCTTTAATTTACAGACTTCCCGCCTGGTTAGTCTTCAATTTCAAAGGTTATTTTATTTTGTACGCCCGGTACTTCAATTGGCTGTCCATCAACCACTCTCGGCTTATACTTGAACTTGGCTGCCGCCTTCATCGCCGCATTGTCAAACATACTGCTAGTAGACTCGACAACAAAGACGTCCTTTGTAGTACCTTGTTTCGTCACTGTGAATTCGACAATCACATAACCCTCTACACCACGTGATAAGGCTCTGCGTGGATAGATTGGTTGTACCTTAACAATAGGCAGGTATTCACCATCGCTCGGCGCCAAACCAAAACCACTGGCATCGAGGTTAATACTGGCGTTTATCGGCCCGGCGTTAACAGCCATTGCCTGAGCTTCCGGAGTCACATCATCCATAGATGGTGGTGGTGGTTCAGGAGGAGGTTCATCAGGCTGTGGTGGTTTTTCTGGTGGAGGCTCCCGGCGATCAAGGGTCTCATTCTGCTGTATTCTGACAAAATCAGGCAGCTTCAGTGTCTTGCTTTTATCAAGAT
>JABHFC010000288.1 GCA_018676275.1 Gammaproteobacteria bacterium
GATATCTAATCATGCCATTGGCATTCCATTTAGGAGACTGCACCGGGCGCGTCTTGCGTCCCCCCATATCAACCTCCGCATCGTTATAGGCAAGCCCAAAGAGGATATCGAGTCCATCCGTTGGTGATGCCTGCAACTCCAGCTCAAAACCGGCCATCTCTGCATCGCGATTGGCTGTTAAGGTATCGAGAACAATAATATCGAAGGCCTGGTAATCCTG
Organism: Gammaproteobacteria bacterium; assembly: GCA_018676275.1. Classification (GTDB taxonomy): domain Bacteria; phylum Pseudomonadota; class Gammaproteobacteria; order Eutrophobiales; family Eutrophobiaceae; genus WLWS01. The sequence continues at coordinate 221 of JABHFC010000288.1, forward strand.
GTAATCATAATAGTAGGCAGATGCATTCAATCGAGCACGGCCCTCAGCGAAAGTCCATTTAAAGCCAGCTTCAAATGCATCCAGCTCTTCCGGTTTATAAGGCAGAACATCATTTGGGTCACCACCTACGGCGAGGAAAGGCGCATTAAAACCACTGGCCTTGGTGCCTCGGTTCCAACTTGCATAAAGTAGCAAATCATCGTTAGGACGATAATCGACTTCAACCTTTGCCGACCACAGGCTGTCCGATCTGGACGTCGCAAATGATACAAGGTTGGCAATTATGTTTGGATTACCGTTACGGTAAGTTGTACCCGGTACAAAGCGAACAACATTATTGTTGTAAGCATAATCTTTGTCTTCGTCTATATAGCGAAAGCCACCAATACCAGTCCATTGTGAATTAAATTCATACTCGACCTGAGCAAACATAGACTTGGAATTGGTATCAATTGTATAAGGTGAATCAAAACCTCTGTTTGTGCCAGTACCAAGTCCCTGACAGCAACCGATATTAAACGGTATTTCAGTCGGCAATAAATTACCCAACAAGCCAAAGGCATCCAGGAAAGCGTCGGCAAACAAATCTGTTTCACCACCGTTGGAATCTGCAATGTCTATATCCAGCAAATAAAAACCAGCGACCCATTTATAGTTGTCTGTTTCACCTGAAACACGTAACTCCTGGGAGAATTGCTGTGCATTTGTGTTCAGAGAAAAGTTAAATCCTGGCGACGGAGATGCATCCGAATCTTCAATATAATCCCTTTCCACGCTGGAATAGTCAGTTATAGATACCACTTCGACGCCCCCGACACTCCAGTTAAATGTTCCTGTAAAACCATAGGTGTACATGTCATTGAAACCTTCCCGGTCATAGTCACCTGTGAACTTATCATTATTTAGATCTGAATCAATGTAGTCGGCAAAGTTGTTTACGGTACCTACAGGACTATAAGCCTGGGGTGTATTTGCAACTGCATGTTCGAAAAAACCAGTACGAATTTCCTGTTGAGAATAACGTCCGTTTAGAAGAAAACTGAAATCTTCAGTTGGTTCGAATAGTATCTGAACTCGTCCGGCGTAGTCATTGGCATTATTCAGACTCTGATCAAGGAAACGGTTCCTCGCATAACCATCATTATTATGGGTTGAAATCGAAGCACGTGCCGAGACGTTATCAGCCAGACCGCCACCGACGGCGCCTTCAAATTTAATCTGGCTGTGCTCACCAACACTGAGCTTGCCGTATCCACCGAATTCCTGAGAAGGTTTGACCGTAATAAAACTTGCTAAACCACCGGTCGCGTTACGTCCGTACAGGGTGCCCTGTGGTCCACGTAATACCTCGACACGCTCCATGTCAAACAACATGAAACCGGCACCGGACATCTGGCTGATGTAAACCTCATCAACGTAAAGAGCCACCGGACTTTCATTATTAGAGGTAAAATCGGAACTGGCTGAACCACGGATTGCCAGTGAATAGTTAGCCTCACCGTTAGGTTGTACCGTGCTGACACCGGCCGCAAGTGCTGTTACCTGTTGAGCATTGGTGTAACCGAATGCTTTTAACTGGTCACCGGTGAAGGCAGTTACCGAAATACCTATGTCCTGTATACTTTGTTCGCGTTTTTGAGCGGTAACAGTGACTTCTTCAAGCACCGCTGCGTTTGCAATAAAAGGTATTAAAATCAAGGCTAGTAGGCCATTCGTCAATTTTGATAAATTGAAATTCATATCTATGTACTCCCCGTTATTCAATAGATTCGCCCTACGGTGATTATTAAGCTGCATTTTTTCTTAGGACAGTCGTCAAATATAGTTGTTTTCAAGCTGTTGGTAAAGAGCCATATTGCCTCAATAATCGCTAAATTCGTTGAAATTCCCGTTGTTTACAAGACACAACCTTCAGTTGGTGTATTCAACTTAGTCGTTGAACAATCTATTCATGTCTCTGCTTAACCAGTAGCGAGTGATTAATCAGTGGCGGCAAAATTAGAAATAGCGTTAGTAAGAAAAAACCCATAGAACACCAAAGCACTCCTGCAAAATTTTCCGCTTCAACAACCGAAGCCGCAATAGCCGGCCCAACGGCGAGACCAAGCATCTGTGCAGCAACAGCGTAACGAAATATATTGCCACTTCGATCAATACTCGACAGTACTGCGTACAAGTATGGATGTGTCATATTATAGGCAAAGTTAAATGTACCAACTGCGAGAACATACACAACCATACCCATTTTCCCGTATAAAAAAGCCATCGGAAATAAACACCCCGCTAATCCCGCCACAACGGGGCTGATACGTCCATAGCGATTACCCAATTTTGCTGCGACAAATGCTCCGATGGCGCCCAGGAACTGGGAAACCATTAAGGCATTGGCAACCTCTTGCTCTGTGCCTCCTCCATAAGTTCCAATAAGAAACAGGTAAGTCCAGATCACACCAATACCACTAAAAAAGATAAAGACACTTGCGACGGCCAATACGCGATACAACAATCTGGCATTTATACTGTCTTCATTTAATTCTGTTCGCTCTTCAGCTGAACGAGGTAAAAACTTTACCAGGGGAAATGCGATAGCAGAAAACAGCGCGAAAAATATAATCAAACCCTTTAGTCCAACCAAATGAAAGAATGTAGGGAGAGCAGCAAGTAGAAGCGCCCCGTATATCAATACCCACATAATCATATAACCAAAATTTCGATCTGGTTTATTTGTCAAACCTATAATTGTAAAACCCAGGGAGATAAGGCTACCTGCACCTATACCAACAATTACTCGAGCTAAGGAAAAATTAAGCACACCAGTGAACAATAATGAAGCAAGATTTCCAAAAACCATGAGAGCAAGTGAAACATATATTATCTGCCGCCAATTCACACGGCTGGTTAGAAATACCAATAATACCGTCGTTATTGCAATACCCCACATTTCAGCTGCTGCGACATAACCGGCCTGTTGCTCACTGAAACCATAATATTCCACAAGACCCTGGACGAAACCGGGCTGCACAATAAACACCGATGGTCCAACAACGCTAATAAAAATCGCCGCAATAATGGATATTGGGCTGTTAATATCGACGCTGTTAGTATCGTTACCTAGAAGTTCAGACACTGATTTACACCCCAATTTTTTTATGTAGAAGTGCTACGATTTTATTGCTTCAAAAAGTTGGCAAAATCATCCAATGCTAATCGCAACTTCTTCACCAGGAAATCGATCTCTGCCCGGCTAATAATCAATGGAGGGGTCAACATAACAGTTGAATGAATTGGTCGGGTGATAATGCCGTGATTTAGACAAAAATCCCGGAACACTTCGCATATCTCATCGCATTCATCCATATCTTCGGATATGGGTTCAAGTGTCTCTTTGTCCCTGACAAGCTCAATACCGGCCAGTAAGCCACAGGATCGAACTTCAGCAACAATTTCATGATCTGCCAATGTCGCCAGTTGATCAGCAAAATATGGCCCTGTGTCCTCTCCAACCTGTTTTACCATGCCTTCATCTTCCATAATGCGAATGTTCTCAAGAGCTACTGCACAGGAAACCGGATGTCCTGAATAAGTAAAGCCATGGAAAAACTCGCCACCCTTTTCAATAAAGGTATTAGCAATCCGATCGCTCACCATTAAAGCAGAAAGAGGCGTGTAAGCAGAGGTAATACCTTTGGCCAGACACATTAGATCTATCTTTTCGATACCAAATGTTTCACTGGCAAACCAGTTGCCGGTGCGACCAAAACCGCAAATTACCTCGTCGACGACCAATAGCACATCATTTTCAGTACAAATTTTTTGCACTTCCACAAAATAGTTTTTCGGCGGTATCTTGGCACCACCCGCTCCCTGGATTGGCTCGACAAAAAAAGCGGCAACCCTGTCCGCACCAATTTCCATGATTTTTTCCTGTAGCCAACCAGCAGCAAGAACCCCGAATTCTTCTTCATCCATATCGCGCCCGTAAGCAAATTTGTAGGGACACTGGATATGCTCAATATTATCTACCACTGCGGCCTGTTCATGCATTGGCGGCATGCCGGACAGGGCGCCAGCGGCAACAGTGCTGCCGTGATAGGCCATTTCCCGGGAGATAATGACATTTTTTTCGGGTTTGCCTTCCAGCGCCCAGAATTGGCGCACCATTCGCAGGGCAGTGTCGTTGGCTTCAGAACCGGAGTTTGCGTAAAACACATGATTCAAACCGGAAGGTGTAATCTCAGCCAGTTTTTCAGCGAGTTGAATGGCCGGTTTGTTAGATGCTTTAAAAAAACTATTGAAATAACTTAAAGTATTGATTTGATCCACCACTGCCTGGCCAATTTCCTTACGCCCATAACCAATGTTTACACA
>JABHFC010000289.1 GCA_018676275.1 Gammaproteobacteria bacterium
CCAAATATCGATATGCTGATGCGAGATGGTATGTCCTTTACGAATTTTCATGTCGCTCCTACCTGCTCTCCCACTCGCTCAATGCTATTTTCAGGAACAGATAATCACATCGCAGGTCTTGGTAAGATGGCAGAGTCCGTCGGCGATAACGTAATTGGTCGCCCCGGTTATGAAGGCCATCTTAATTTTCGCGTCGCCGCACTTTCAGAATTATTCCAGGATGCCGGCTATCACACTTACATGACGGGGAAATGGCATCTCGGAGTTACGGAAGAAACCAGTCCTGCTGCCAGGGGCTTTGATAAATCTTTTATCCTGACCCAGGGTGGAGCGGGACATTTTTCGAACATGTTGCAAATATTCGGACCTAAGAAGGCTATTTATCGTGAAAACGGTAAGCAAAAGGATTCATTACCGGAGGATTTTTACAGTACGCGTTTCTACACGGAGCGCATGATTGAATATATAGATAGTCACAAAGGAGATGGTAAACCTTTCTTTTCCTACCTGGCTTACAGCGCACCTCATTGGCCATTGCAGGCACCACAGGAATCGATCACCAAATACAAAGGTGTCTATGACGATGGTTATGCTTTCCTGAAAGCAAAAAGACTTCAGGCTTTAAAAGATAATAAATTAGTAAAAGAGGATGTACAGATCTTTCCCCGTTATCCAGATGAGCCCGACTGGAATAGTCTGAGTGAAGAGGAAAAGAAATACCAGTCAAAGTTGATGGAAATCTATGCAGCGATGGTTGATGACATTGACATATATATTGGAAAGCTAATTGAACATCTGAAGGAAATGGGTGAATACGAAAATACTTTTATTTTCTTTACCTCTGATAATGGACCCGAAGCGCATAACCTTGATGAATCATGGCCAGGCCTCGCAGAATTTATTAATGATTGCTGCGACAACAGTTACGAAAATATTGGTAATGCCAACTCTTATGTCTGGTACGGGCAGAACTGGGGACAGGCTGGCAATACACCTTTAAGAATGTACAAGGGTTTTCCATCACAGGGAGGAGTACGCGTACCTGCGTTTGCTCATTACCCGGCAAAAATTCAAAAAGGTGTGCGAAATGACAGCATACTCAGCATTATGGACGTTATGCCGACATTACTGGAGTTGGCAGATATTCAACATCCGGGCAAGCAGTATAGAAACAGGGAGGTAGTAGCCATGATAGGAAAATCCATGCTGAACATGTTAAAAGGAGAATCCAGTCGTGTGCATGGAGACGACTATGTTCTGGGTTGGGAGTCATTTACCAAGCGAGGAATTCGCCAGGGTAACTGGAAAATTAATTATGAACCTTTTCATGAAGTACTGGAGCCAAGGGTGGCAGGAATTAAATCAGACACCTGGCAATTATATAATCTAGCTAATGATCCCGCAGAGTTAAATGATTTATCCAGCAAAGAACCTGAGAAACTAAAGGAAATGATAGCGCACTGGGAAGCCTACGTTAGTGAAACCGGTTTGATTATTCCTGATCGTTGGGATGGCTATTAGTTTGATATTGCCTTATCTGGATAATTACTTGCACATATTTTGTATTTGAATTTAGTATTTCATCCCACTAAATTGAAACGGGAGTAGAGGTACAATAAAATTATACAAAAGAACAATAGGCTAACAACATAGATTGTGTTCCAGCGCATTATTGAAAAAGAAGAAACGCCAAATCTTCCCTGAATTGCCAGGTTTACTCCTGAAAGAGGGGAAATAACAATCCCCAGACCCCACATCATAATCATGCAAATCCCTAGCAAATTCGGATTGAAACTGGTTACAGACAATAAACTTCCGACAACAGAAATGGTAATGATGGGGTGCATGCCAATAATGGATACGCATATGGAGACAAGCATAAACAGGGAACCGGTTAAAGGGGTAAATTCCGACAGGCCCAGTGAAATATCACTACTGGTAATCAATGCTGTAAGTCCCGTTGACATTACTCCTGCTGCCAAAAACAGACTTAGCTCTCGATTTATATTTGGTAACTCTGTATTTATATGATTGTTAAACAATGATATTGCTGTTGTTCTTTTTTTGTATAACAGGATCAGTAGTGTCAACAGTAATGACAATATTGTAATCAAGGTCAGGACGGGAAAATTGGGAAGAGCCAGATGTGTCACTATCATGAGCACTGACAAGGTGACGGGAATTGCTAATGCTTCTTTGTGTACCGGGAACCCCGCTGTATTTTCAACCTCCTCGTCCTTCATAAGTTGCCAGCTTGTAATTAATAGACCAAACAATGCGACGGGAATACCGGCAATTGCAAGAACCACTAAGTTAGAGCCGGGAGCGTAGAGTAGTGCTGTGGCGATAGCGACATAAAAAGGTGACCAGAAGCAACCGCAGGCAAAGGTGCGAGAAAACATAATCGCATGTAAGCGATTTATACTTGCATCTTTTTCAATACGACTACCAAAGATTATCATTGCTGATAAATTAATTACTGAGCTGAAAAGATGTAAACTCCACAATGTTTTCAATACAGCTAATTTACCAATCGGTAATGATTCATCATTTGAAATATCTGGTTGAGTAATAAGCCTGAGAAAACTTACTGCCGCGATAACAGCAAGTAATTGATGATTGGCCGAGAACATTTTTATAACAGGTATTTGTTCCAGGTCACTTAGAGACCAGAGGATGCAGGCTATACCGGTGACAAGCATCAATGAAACCTGTATTACCATTGCACGAGGTAAACGCATTATTAAAAGTATGGCTGCAATCCAGGCAAATACAGCTGTATACACAGGAGAAACAGCAGGGCTTATTGCGGCAACAACGGATAATAAAGTCATAAGAAAAATGCTTATCCCTGCCAGTTTGATTGTAGTCATTGGTAATTTAAAATTTTTTCAGAAAAGAGTGGGAATCATCAAAGGAATGACTAGATCAAATACATGTCTATCTTAATTATTATTTTCCAGTAAAAAGTCTTCGACTAACTTGTTAAACCGTTGGTTATGTTCTATCTGTGTCCAGTGCCCACATTTTCTGAATATATGCAGTTGTGAATTTGGTAATAATCTAAGCAGTCTTTCAGAACAGGAAACAGGTATGACTTCATCTTCAAGCCCGTGAATGATCAACGTTTCATGTTCGATATTGGTAATTGCCTTTTCATCACTCGCCATGTTGTTTATGCCGTTTTGCCTGGGTGAAGGAAACATGGATGCATAAGACTCCTGTACGCCTTCTCTTACACTGGCTTCGTAACGAAGTCTTGCAAGCTCATCTGTCACCAACGAACGATCATAAGCAAAGATATCGAGTAGTTTGCGCATGTTTTCAATTGAAGGCTCGTAA
>JABHFC010000033.1 GCA_018676275.1 Gammaproteobacteria bacterium
CATTGCATATTGAGTTAAGCCGAGTTCATCTATACCGGGCGGGTAAGTTGGATGTAATAGAACAGGTAGACCCCGTTTATCTATAGCTTCCCAAATGGGCGTAAACAGTTCGTCTGTCAGATGTTTCCCATTGATGTTACCTAAAGTAAGAACGCCAACAGCACCAAGTTCACAGGCTCGCTCCAGTTCTTTAACTGCGAAGTCCGGGTATTCCCATGGCAGGGATGCCATCCAGCGAATTCGATCCGGGTATTGGTTTTGTGCTTCGGCGAACTCATTATTTGCAGTTTGTGCAGCGTTCAGACTGTGATCTGGACCACCCCAGAAAACGCTGGGAGCGGGCATTGTTATTATGGCTAAATCGACTCCGGCCTTATCCATATTTTTGATGCGTAGCTCATAATCAAAATGAGGATCTTCCAGCACACAGAAACTGGCACCTCGATAAAATACGGTATTTGGGCTATCCAGGCTTTCTTTTACTTCCAGATCGGGACCACCATATTGGCGTAGTAATTCAAGCCATTTTTGAGTATACATATGTGTGTGTACATCGATGACAAGACTCATATCACGCTACCTCGGTAATTGCTTCCCGTTAGTGTATTGGATATTGCTATAAATTACATGATTAGCCGATAAACGCTAAATTACACTCAGGAATATGTATTAAAAAAGGTTTAGTTCTTTTATCTTATACATCCTGATAAATTACTGGACTCAATTGAAGGATATTGCAATGAATCTGACCAGGTATTTTTCCCGATTAATTATTCTTAGTTTGAGCTATATTGCCGTTTTTACTTTTGCGAAGGTTGCATCAGCAACGACGGAAAATGATCAAATTGTTCTGACCTTTCTTGGCACCGGAGCACCAAGACCTTCTCTGGAACGCTACGGCCCTTCAATTTTAGTAGAAGCAGGGGATCATAGAATTATTGTCGATGCGGGTTCAGGGATGCGGGAGCGACTGTTTCAGGCAGGTGGGTTTAAAAAATTAACCGCAGTAGACACCATATTAATATCACATTTGCACTTTGATCATACTATAAGTGTTTCTGGATTATGGCTCAGTGGTTGGCTTTATGGTCGCCGAATACCTATGAATATTTATGGCCCTGCCGGAACGGAACAAATGATGATGCATCTGCAGAAAGCGTATCAGTGGGATATCGACTACAGGGGTATTGTTGGCGTGCCATTACAAGGAGTTGAGTTGATCTCAAAAGATATTATGCCAGGTGTTTTTTTTGACAAAGATGGAATGAAAATTACTGCCTTTGAAGTAGAACATATGCCGGTCGACTTCAAAACAGGCAAAGCCCTGAAGTTTAGAGGACAAACATTAGGTTTCAGAATAGATTATAAAGGGCGATCAGTAGTTTTTTCCGGAGACACCAGATCTACGAAAGAAAGTAAAATATTAAAGTACGGTAAAGGTGTCGATGTGTTGATACATGAGGTCCAGGTCCCATCCCCGGGGAATTCAAAAGAAGCAAAACTGGCCAATGTCAGTTTGCCCGTTCACTCAACACCAGAACAAAGCAGTTATATTTTTTCACAAACGAAGCCAGGTATGGCGGTTTACTCTCATATTATTCCACCAGATACAACGAAAGAGCAGCTTGTCAGAGAGAGTCGACCATTTTATAAAGGACCATTAACAGTTGCACATGATCTTATGAAAATTACTATCGGTGATAAGATATTGGTCGAAAAAATCAAGGTGATGGAAGAGCAAAGTTTTGAGAAATCGAATGTGCTTAAAAAGTAGAACTGGATCAATTATAAAATGAACGAATCAAATGAATTAAGAGTTGAATATTATGGCGGTTTGTTTGGCACTTTGTTGCCACCGCTTATTTTTATTTCCGGTGTCATTACTCTCTCTCTAATGGGAGCTCCTGATGAACGTGGTTTCTGGCCAATTTTGATCCTTGGTTTGTGTGTGGGGCTCTTGTTGGCAAAAAATAAAGATGCATTTTGTCAGTCTGTACTGGATGGGATGTCGCAACCAGTTGTCATGATTATGATTATGGCGTGGATGTTAGCATCAACAATAGGTGTGTTGATGGGACTTACTGGCTTTGTCGAAGCCCTTACCTGGGGGGCAAATCAGCTGAATTTTGGTCACACCATGTTTGTCGTTACGGTTTTCTTTGTATGCGTTCTTGTGTCTGTTTCAACGGGCTCAAGTTTTGGCACCATTTTGATTTGTGGCCCATTGTTATTTCCCGCAGGCGGGTTGCTGGGAGTGCATCTGCCAACTCTCGCAGGTGTCATTATAGGAGGCGCAACATTTGGCGATTGTATAGCGCCGGTATCTGACACAACAATAGCAAGCGCCTTAAGCCAGGATGCGGATATCGGTGGTACAGTGAAAAGCAGGTTAAAGTACGTCGTTCCTGCGTCGGTACTTGCATTATTGATGTATGCAATCAGCGCCGCTACACGCTCTGGTGAATTATTACAACTGCCTCCTCAACTGGATGCCAACCCCCTTGCCCTTATCATGATAGTTGTACCATTGGTCATCATACATTTGCTGTTGAAAAAGAAGCATCTGTTTCATGGATTGTTTTATGGTCTTATCGCCGGTGTTATTACGGCTTTAATCTGTGGCCTGTTGCCCGTAGACAAGCTGTTGTCTCTCGATCTGGATAATTTCAGAGCCAATAGTTTTATAATCGATGGGATAAATCGTGCTGTAGGCATCAGTTTCTTTACTATTTTGTTAATGGGACTGGTGTCTTCGGTAAAAGCGAGTGGTTTGTTGGAACAACTAGCCAGTTTTTCTTCGGAGAAAATTGAAACAGCAAGACAGGCAGAAGGCTGGATACTTGGTTCGGTAGGTCTCATCGTAATGGTAACAGCGCACAGCATTGTTGCCATATTGACTGCCAGCGAGTTTGTACGACAAGCCGGGGAACAAATGAGTATTAACAAGTATAGAAGAGCAAACCTGATGGGTATGGTCGTCTGTACTTTCCCATTTATATTGCCGTATTTTATCCCGGTTATTCTGATGTCGAATGCAACTCTTGCTGGCGCAGATTTCAATATACCTGCTATCAGTCCGTTAGAAGTAGGCTTGCATAATTATTTTAGCTGGAGTTTGATGCTGGTAACACTATTTGCTGTGATAACAGGTTATGGTCGCAATAGTATTCCCGATTCAGAGTCAACTGAATAAGGTAAGTAATAATAACTGTATTTGAGTATTACAGGAGAGGCAATGTCGGATAAAGAAGGGCTTAGAGATGATCAATTCGAGCTTTATGATCTGGAAATTGTAGTAGATTCGATCAGTGGGAACTGCACATGCAACATGGAGCTTGGTGATAAATTCTTCATGAAAGGTGGAAAGTTATCACTGCCTGAAGGAAAAGATTTTTGTTTATACGCCTTGCAGTCCTGTATTCCATTATTGCCGACTAAACAACGTATTAATCATGCTGCTGACTGGATGGAAACTGATTCACATGTTATATGTCCTGACCCTGTATGTCAGTTGATTATGCGTATTGACAGAAAGGATAAGCGGATATTGGATCATGACGATGTCAGTCCAGTGCCGATGAATAGTGGTGAGTAGGTTTTATTTCGCTATATTTAATTCGTCTTTAAAATATTCATCTTTCAGTATTCTATAAAGAATAAGTTTTTTCCAGAGAATGCCCCTCGTCAATTTTTCGGCGCATATCATTTTCATGTGCTGCTTTCTTTTTAACGCTTTCCTTTAACTCAGCAATAACAGCCTTTGGGATGACAATCACTCCATCACTATCAGCAGCGACAAGATCACCGGGATGGACTTCTATTTTTCCGCATATAACAGGAACGTTGGCGGCAACTGGTCGTATGATATTTCCGGGGCCGTAGGGAACAGATGCTTTTCCGAATACGGGAAAGCCGACTTCTTTCATAGCTTCAATATCACGACAGCCGCTGTCGGTGACAGCACCTGATAATCCATTTCGTACACAGGCGCGTGCAATGACATCACCAAACATACTTAAAATTTGCGTGGTACCACTGGCAATTACCCACATTGATCCAGGTGCTGCATTATCGAGTGGTTTAAATACAAAGCGTCTTATATCGTCCGAACTGCCTTTGCCACGGGCTAATTCCCATTTACAGGTAACGGCCGGTCCGATTACAGTTCTGCCAACATTCACAAGAGGCTTTATGTCAGTCGTCATAACGAGTTTACGTGGATCTTGCCCAATTTTTCTCAATGCATCTGCGATCAGACTTACACTTACATCGCTTATCACTGGTGGTGGAGTCTGACTAGTTTTTATGCCTGCAGCAGCAGACGCAGGAATACCGGACACTGCGGCCAATGCGCCACTAAGGCCAAGAAAAATACGACGGGAGATTCGATTTTCTATTTCACTCATGATTTTACCTGCCCTCTGCTTATAAAAGGATTTTGACTATAAATACTTTATCCCTGTTGAGATTCACACGTTCAAAATAATTAGGGTAGCTACCCTAGCATTGCACCCGAATATCAGCTGCAAACTTAATGGCACACAATGTTAATACATACCCGGGAAGAAATTCAGTCTCGTTGATATGTCCGGTATATTTTGGCGACACCAAGTGTGAGCAAAGGCAGTAGAAATACAGCCAGAGAAAACCAGGCGAAGGTACTCGCTGATAGTAGAATTAAATTAATCAAGCCCAACTTTGACAATAACGAGGCGCATAGCATTAGTGCCACGGCGACAGCTGGCCGTAATGTTCTGGGCATTTTTTTACCAAGTGAACGATATAGACTTGCGAGTCGTTCGTTAAATGCATGAATAACACCAGCGCCTGTCTCAACCAGGGTACCAAGCAAGACTATTTGAAACCATAATTGAAACCATCTTGAACCAAGAGATTCCAGCAAGAAATTGGAAGGTAGAACCTCGTCTTTAATTTCAGGGTAGTGTGTCAGCATAGTAAAATAAAAGAGTATTGCGGGTATTATCGCGACGGGCCCTACGATCAACCCAGCGGTGATAGCAGACTTGCGATTATTCAAGTGGCGTAATGAAAACAATACAGCAGGAAGGATACTGATTTGCAAGCCAGCATAAGCAGCGCCATTCTTTATCCATCCTGTTCCAGGTGACTGATTGACGAGGTTATGAACAACATCACCACCAAATTTATTGAACATCCAGAGAAAGAAAACAATATAAGTTAAGTACAAAATGAGTGACCACGAAGCCAGTACTTTTTCAAGTAAAGAGCTGCCCCAGAAAACCAGAAAAGCGATCGTGGCCATTAAACTAAATGTGCCGATCGCATGATGTATATTAAATGTCCTGGTGAATATTTCTCCAGCCGCTGATCCTAACATTGCAAAAAATATGGTCATGCCAACCAGGAAACCAATTTCCCAGACAAACCAGTAACGGCCCAGTAATAACTTGAAAAAAGTTCGATAGTCGCGAGCCTTAAAAAGTCGCGCAAATTCAAAGCTAATAATAGCAGCTAGACTTATAATAACTGCTGCGAAGATCATCGCTAACAGTCCTTCTGCTGGGCCCAGGCTTAAAAAGAAAACAATCAATTCCTGTCCCGTTCCATAGCCACCTGCAACAATCAGGGATTGAAAAATAAGAGCGGGTAACAGAATAGCCTTGATTGAGTGATTCATTACTGCGAGTCTATCTGAACAGAGATAAATAACTAGAAAATTGCATTACTACAGACGAGCTGTTTTTGCTTCGTAAAGAAGAGTCAACTATATATAATATTTTTCCCTGTTTTAGGCTTTTTGCGCTAAATGTTTTGGCCCTAAACTGTTTAAACCAGTATATTTTGTATCAGTGCGAGTTATGTCTTTTCGTTATTACTGAAAAGTGCACATTACCTTAAAAAAATAATATTAAGGCGACCTGATTTATAATCGCCTCTACCTAAGAGTGAAGGAGGGTTCTGATGAGTAAGTTTGGCTTGTGTACTTATGGTGTTCGTGGATTTCAGGGAGTTGGTATCGTAATAGATCCCCTGGGTGATTCACCAACAGTTTTAGATCTTGAAAGATGTAGTGAATGGTTGAACATTTATCTTAATCGACATGATCTTCTGAGATGGCCAAAACTGACCATGCAGCATGCTTTGAATAACTGGGATATCGTAATTGAACAGGTCGAGATTATTCTGTCGTTACATTCAAGTGGAGCATTCGATCCATCCGAGGTAGAAGGTTTGTCTTATTCTTCGTCAGAGGTGCGTTTTCTACCGCCGATTTCATTTCCACCAAAAATCCTGAATGCCGGTGCCAATTACTATGACCATATAGCAGAAATGGGTACGGTTGAGATCGATCCTGAGCGTGATGTGCCTTACTTCTTCCCGAAGACGCCGAATAGCTCGGTAATCGGTGATAAGGATACGATAGTATTGCCGCACAGTGAGAACTGGAGTGTCGCCCAGTATAGTGACTGGGAAGTAGAACTGGCTGTTGTCATTGGTCGGCGAGCGAAGGATGTCTCAGTAGCAGATGCGGATCAGTATATTGCGGGCTATACGATTTATCAGGATATTTCAGGACGTGACAAAATGATTCGTGAAGAAGGGCCCTTCCCCTGGGATTGGCACGCGAACAAATGTAATGATACCTTCGCCCCAATGGGACCATGGATCATCCCTGCAAATCAACTGGGAGATGTATCAGACCTTGGGCTTAAATCAAGCTTGAATGGTGACGTGCAGCAGGACTCGACTACAGCAAAAATGATCTGGACAGTACAGGAGCTGGTCTCATGTGCGTCGGCAACCAGCCGACTGGAACCCGGTGATGTAATAGCGACGGGCACCTGCGCAGGAGTAGGTATGGCCCAGGGACTTGATTTAAAGCCGGGAGAGCTTCCTGACCTTTTTCCGCATATGCTGGCTGGCGGAGGTCGCTTTCTAGCCGATGGAGACGAGCTCACATCAGAAATACAGGGGATTGGAAAATTAACGAATTATGTTAGTGCAAAAGATCCTCTGTTACCCTGAGATGATTGGGTAGTAATAACAGGTAAAAACAGATGAGACTTGCATCATCCCGCTATAAACGTGATCGTTCCGGTGTTCGTGAGATGATGGAAAGGTCCTGGGCACGCGATGACGTTGTGCATCTGGAAATAGGGGAATCAGGGCTGAAAACAGCAGCTCATATTCTAAAGGCCGCTGCAGATGCAAGTGAACGAGGTGAAAACGGATATTCACCTACTCCGGGACTACCGCAATTGCGGGCTGCGCTGGCGGAAAAACTCGTTCAGGTAAACAAACACGCCGGCGCTAGTGCAGATAACGTGCTTGTTACCAACGGTGGCGGCAATGCACTATTTGTTATTTTCGGTACAATTCTGGATGCTCAGTCTTCTATTCTGTTACCTGATCCCGGCTGGTCCAGTTTCCCATTAATCGCTCGTGCTGTCGGAGCAACCCCCGAATACTACGCTATCCGAGAGAGCGCAGGCTTTCTTCCCGACCCTGATGAGCTCCGCAAGCTGATAAACGATAATACCAGGGCACTTGTAGTCAACTCACCATCAAATCCACTTGGCAGGACTATTCCTGAATCTCTGGCAAGAGAGCTTTATCAATTGTGCGTCGAATATGATCTCTGGCTTGTCTCCGATGAGTGTTATGACCAAATCGACTTCACTGGAGAGTATATTTCATTTGGTTCCTTAGAAGAGAAACCTGAAAGGGTGCTGTCTGTTTTCAGTTTTTCAAAAGTTTATGCCATGACGGGTTGGCGGGTTGGCTACTGTCACCTACCGCCTGAAATGATAGATCCTGTTCTGTCTCTTCTTGAGCCCAGCATACTTTGTGTTAATACGCCGGCACAATATGCAGCCCTTGCAGCGCTGGAGGGTAGTCAGGAGGACTTTAGACGCGCACTGGAATGTTATAAAGCAAACCGTGAGCTTGTTATTGAAGGTCTGCGTGGATCATGTTTTGAAACGCTTAAGCCTGATGGTGGTTTTTATATATGGCTGAAGATTAACATTGATGGGGCAAGCAGTGAGGATGTTGCTATCGAGTTACTGGAAAAGCACTCCGTTGTTGTAACTCCGGGAACGGCATTTGGTCCCGGTGGGGAAGGTTATTTACGAATTTCAATTGCTACAACGGCTGAGCTTCTTAGCGAAGGTGTTAAACGTTTGCTTTGTTATCGAAACAATTAATGACATGCGTCCGTCGGCATTACCAATTGCAAGACGTATACCCTGGTTCACACTTGTCGCAGCAGTTATTCTTTTCCTTTCAGTAAGCGCAATTATTAGTTCAATCGCTAATAACGCAAACTTGCGCTGGGATATGGTGGGCAAATTTCTTTTCAATGCGAGAATAATTGATGGTGTAAAAGTCACGCTGGAGCTCACAGTATTGAGTATGTTAGTTGCGGCAATTATTGGTTTTATTCTTGCGCTCGCATGGCAATCAAGTAACAGGTTGTTGTCAGCACTGACCTGGTTTTATGTCTGGATATTTCGTGGCACACCATTACTGGTGCAATTGTTGTTCTGGTTTAATATTTCCCTTGTTTTGCCACAAGTGACTTTCTGGACTCCTTTTAGCGGCACGATAAGCTGGCAAACTAACGATTTGATATCAGGTTATACGGCTGCATTGCTGGGATTGATATTTCACGAAGCCGCTTACATGTCTGAAATATTCAGAGGGGGCTTTCTTTCAGTACCAAAAGGACAGGTCGAAGCGGCCTTAAGTCTTGGTATGACACGTAACGCAGCTTTAAGATGTATCGTTCTACCCCAGTCAATGCGAGCAATAATTCCACCGGCTACAAATCAGTTAATTAGTCTGTTAAAAATGACATCATTAGTTGCAGTTATAGGTGGTGGTGATCTTCTTACTCGCGCGCAGTTTATTTATGGCTCTAATTTTGCAGTTATACCTCTTTTGATTGTAGTCAGCGTCTGGTATCTGGCGTTGGTAAGCATTGCAACTGGAATTCAATGGTATGTAGAGAGATATATTGGTGCTGGCAGCAACTCTACTCAAAAAATTAATATATCCAGTCCATGAATCCAGACAAGGAAACTGAATCTGAACAATCAGTGCTGGAGATAATTGACCTGGAGAAAGAATTTGGGTCGACCAGGGTTCTGGATGGAGTCTCCTTTAAAATTGAACGTGGGGAAAAAGTAGTGTTGATGGGACCCTCAGGCTCAGGCAAGACCACATTGCTCAGGTGTATCAACTGGCTGGAGACATATGAAAAAGGGGAGATCTATCTGAAAGGTGAGCTTGTCGGTTACACCGTAGAGAAAAACAAAAGATATGTTCGAAAAGAAAAGGACATTGCAAGGATGCGCAGAGAATGCGCAATGGTTTTTCAACACTTTAATTTAATTGGGCATTTCAGTGTTCTAAAAAACATCATGTATGCACCAATAAAAATACTGGGTGAAAATCCCGATGAAGTTCGTCAACGTGCAATTGATCTTCTTGCTCGAGTTAATCTTCAGGATAAAATAGACTTTCTTCCATCAGAATTATCCGGAGGCCAGCAACAACGAGTGGCTATTGCACGTGCACTAGCTGTACGTCCATCTTTAATGTTATTTGATGAACCAACAAGTGCACTGGACCCGGAACTTGTAGGCGAAGTATTGCAGGTGATGACAGAAGTAGCAGAATCCGGGATTACGATGCTAATTGTTACTCATGAAATGAATTTTGCACGTCGATGTGCTGATCGGGTTATTTTTATGGATGAAGGCAAGGAAGTCGAATCAGGTCCTCCGGAAATTGTGTTCGATGATCCTAAACATGCTCGAACTAAATTATTTCTGGGGGAAGTAAACTGGGAAGTATAAAAGTTGAATGTCATATTAACGAAATTAATTATTACTTATGAGAACTAGAGACAAATTTACTAAATTCAAAATACTATTGCTCATGTTATCGTTACTGATAGCAAGTGCATGCGAGAACCCTGATTCAGTCAGTGAATCAAAAGATGCCAGTAAATCTTTGAACTTGAGCACAGCAGATCAGATAGAGAATAAATATTTATTACCTGAGAGATTGTTGAAATCAGGGAAATTAGTAGTAGGCGTAGTGCCGCAATTCCAGCCAATGGCTTTTTATCCAGAGGGTACCGGGGAACTGGCAGGCTCTGATCCGGAAATGATGACGGCAATTGCGAAAAAATTAGGGCTTTCTATAGAGTGGTTCCCTGTTAGCTTTGATGCAATGTTAGCGGGTATTGCTTCAAGACGTTTTGATGTCGCAATTACCGGAATAAGCGATACGCCTGAGCGACAAGAGCACATAACGTTTATTGACTATATGATGGAAGCTAAAATATTTTTAACCCTTGCCCGGAACCCTGCTGCTATAACAGAAGCCTTAAGTAGTTCCTGCGGTCATACAATTGCAGTTCAAAGGGGTACTGTGGACCCTGAGTATCTGCAGATAGTAAACGATGCCTGTAATAAGGAAGGCCTGCCTGAAGCAAAGTCGCTTGAATTTACAAGTTCGAGTGACAAAAAGCTTGCAGTGCAATCAGCCAGGGTTGATGTTTCCTTCTTTAGTAGTGTGGATTTCCCTGCACTTCAGCAGGAATCGGGTGATGCATTTGCGGCATTTGTTCTTCCTGAATTACCCGAGGAGCTTTGGGGGATCGCGGTTAATCCCAACGACAAGGAATTGGCCAATGCTATTCTAAAGGCAACTCAGGAAATAATGGATGATGGTAGTTATATAGCAATTCTCAAAAAATGGAATGTCACTCACCTAGCGCTTGAAGCTGCTGCAATAAATGCTGGCAAATAAGCTAATTCTTAATTCTATTAAAATGCCCCATATCAATGCGACAAACGCATAGCGAATAAATAGCATGACTGTGGAAAATAAAACTGGTCGATTAAACGCAAGTCATTGGGGCTTATTCGTAGCCGAACAATCAGCTGATGGTGATCTGTCAATTAATGCTCATCCCGATGA
>JABHFC010000290.1 GCA_018676275.1 Gammaproteobacteria bacterium
CACCACTTTTAAATCCCCTGGATATCGATGCGTAGGTCATGAGTGTATCTGAGGCATGATATTCGATGCCGAATTTGGGCGATAAATTGTCCCAGGTCTCCCCAACCGTACCTCGAGCTCGAAATACGAATCCTGACTGCGAACTCGTCAGATCCTTGCTTTCATAGGTATAGCGCAAGCCGGCAGTCAGATTGATTTTCTCATTCAAGGCGTATGTGCCCTGGCCATAAAAGGCATAGGATTCTGTCTCGATATCATTCACTTGCAGGGTTGGGGGAGTCACATTGAGATACTCATTAAAGCCTTCTTCAACCCGACCCAAACCGACAGGTACAACAAAACTCAATACATTAATGCGGTCTAACTCATCCCCTTTTTCCTTAAAATAGAATCCACCAACAATCCATTCCAGTTTGTCGTTGAACGAGCGGCCGGTGAGTTGCAATTCCTGGGTAAATTGCCAGTGGTCAACAAAAATTTCCTGCTCAATAACCGGATAAGGGGTCGCATCAATATCGAATCCAGTATCAGTTTCCAGATCACGATATGAGGTAATGGATTTAACTGTTAAGTTATCAGAGGCCTGCCAGGTTCCACTGACAGATAATCCCCAAATGTCATATTCATCCTTACTCACTTCGTTGGCAAAGCTGGTGAAATTATCATTAGTAACGAACTTGTCGTCGATTACGGGTAGACCTTGGGGTGCCAGAAAAAACGGATTGACGACAGTTCTAATAAAACCCGGAGTCGGGTCCAGCCCGAGGAAAGTTTCTGTACCTGCGGATGCCCGTCGCCTGGAGGTGTCTCCCGTAACTAAAAAATCTACTGTATCAGATGCTATCCAGTGCAGCTGGCCACGAAAGGCCATGTTTTCAGTGTCTCCTGTTTCACTACCATCCAGTAGTCTCCGACCGTAACCATCTTGATTAAAAGTGGCTATCGAAAACTTGCTTAACAGAGTGTCTTCAATTAAAGGAATGTCAGCACTGGCTTTAACGTCAAGACGATCACGACTGCCAGTCGTTATTTCGGCTGTGGCCTTGAATTCTTCGGAGGGCTTGGCCGTTATTACATGGATTGCGCCACCCGTTGTGTTGCGGCCAAACAATGTACCTTGCGGTCCACGAAGCACTTCTACTCGTTCTATATCAACAATATCGAGTGCCGAACCCAGTGAGCGGGATATAAATACACCGTCCATGTAGAGGGCGACCGTAGGCGACTGCGTGACAATAAAATCAGCCTCACCTATTCCCCTAATATAGAATCCCGGTGCTGAGGAACCGCCTGCAAATGCAGTAGTATAGGTAAGGTTGGGGATATAACCTGGAAGATCAGATATATTAGCAATCCCTCTTTGAGACAGGTCCTGTTCGCTAAATGCAACCACTGAAATAGGTGTATCTTGCAGGCTGAGTTCTCTTTTCAAGGCGGTAACAATCACTTCTTCCAGTGCATGACTTGTATTGTCTATGTTAGAGGGTGCCTGTTGCTTCGCATTATTTTGTTTCGTATTACGATAATCAATATCATTTTGTGCCACCTGATAGCTCTTTGATTTATCGAAGCTGTTGGAATTCACCTTTACTGGTGTGTCTTCATTGCTGATATCGGACGACCTGGGTTGTACAACGACAACACTGTCATCTGAAATTTCGTATTCCAGTTTTGTATCTTTTAGCAGCAATTCAAGTGCTTCTGTTTTTTTGTGTAGTCCACTCAGTCCGACAGATTGCACATCGGCAATATTGTCGTGGGATACAAGAAGTTGAAGTTGGCTTTGTACGGCAAAAGATTTAAGCGCCGTTCCCAGACTTTGTGGCGGAATATCGTAGTCAATATAATTAGCTGGTTCGGCTGCTAGGTTCTTGCTGCAGAATACAAGTAGGATGTAAAAAAATATCTGCGACAAGGAGGGTTTACAGTAGGTGTTGCTGATATGGTCAATCATAAATGTCCCCGTTCTTGGTAATATACAATGACTGGTTTTCAATACTTATCCTTATATAAAACAAAACGCATTGGCGAAGAATCCCCTCATTATTATTTCAAATGTAGAAAATTACATTCCAGAATTATCAGGTATATTCATTTTGATGCTGGTAACTACCAGACTTTTAATAATAGTGAAACAGGCTTGGGTATGATCCATTATCAACTGAATTGATTTTGGGTCTAAAAGGGTATGGCCATAAATTCGTGAGTACTATCACTGTTGATAAGGTTAACGCGTTTCATCATTATTTGAAATTGATCATTATTACGTCGCAGGATATGTTCCATATCTCCCCCGAAATAGCGATTAGATTCATCACGGTGTTCAAGAAAAATGAAATTGGAAGTGACATGAAACTCATCCTGATTTGAATCGACCATCATAACTTCAATGTTGCTAATAATTCTGACCGTCTGAGGCATCGGAACCATGGAATGTGCCCGACCTTCTTGTAATCGTTTTGTGCGAACCGCGAGGATGGTTTTATTTTCGTAAATGATGGAAATTGTGTCTTCTGGGTCTTTCTGGTCTGGAGTTGATGGGACCCAATAAAAACCATCATCAGTAAAAAGCTCACACCATTCCAGATAATGGCCCTGGTTTAGAAGTCGGGCCTCATAGCTGATAAACCTTTCTATTGTTCTAAGTTCTGTCAGCGAACATGGCTCCTTATCAACCCAGCATGCCTTAAGCTGTTTCATTTAATTTTCCGCTGTCATGTAGGATAACCATGAGTTTAATTGCGTACGCAATGGCAGTTCACTGGTACCTTTTGCCGTCTTCTCGCCATTTTCTCCCAGAATATCTTGACCCATACCGCGTGACAGGTCGAGCCAGTCGATACCATCGACTTTTAGACCAGCCTGACAACGGTCAAATATTTCCAGATCATCAGAAGATATAAGTGATGCCGGTGAATTTACGGCTGATAGAAACTGGATGGAGGTATGTAGCATTTCTTTCGGCGCGCCAATTAGTTCAAAACATCCGCTCTCAACAATCGTACGATCAACTGTGACGGGACGAATTACTCTGATTTGCTGGAAACTGGCGTTAATAGAAAGGTTAGGATAAATGAGGTTGTTATATCGCTCCATTGATAGAACTTCTTCCGTACGTTCATGGCCGAGGCGGTTTACAAGTAAATCTTTGTATGTCCTGAATACGGGATCTTCGCGAGAGGACGAAATGGTGCCTTCCGTATAAAAACTTCCCATATAACAATGGCCTTGAGGGAAACCGTGGACGCCAACGTCATCCCATCTGCTAAAAGGAATTCCGTTAGACTTCATCATTTGGACTGGTGCAGGATCCTGATCGCTGATTTGACTGGAACCGGAGACGAGGCGGGCAGCGTCTATAGCTGATTCGTGTACTCTCACCGGATGTACCAAATCATTTGCGTTCTCCATATGAAATTTCCAGTTGCCTCGGTACGATTGTCTAAACGTACCTTTGACTAGTTTAAGTAAACCACTTGGCGATCTATCGGTAATGTTGTCCAAAGGAAGGGTCATTGGTCCCAAATAATCAACCAGATCAGGCCCATCTGCTGCAAGGCTTGCAAAAACGAAGCCGCGGTAACTCTCCACGCGAGGGATACTGGTCATTGCATAAGCAGAGTTTTCCATATCGAATTTGGGCCCATAGCCTTCCAAGTGAGGAATATTGAGTAAAGTCCCGTTGGGTCTGAAACTCCAGTTGTGGTAGGGGCAACGGAACATTTTGACCTGACCGGTTCGACTGCGACAAATTGAAGAACCTCGATGCGGGCATTTATTCAAAAGGACACGAACTTTCTCCTCTGTATCACGCACCAGTATAATTTCACGATCAGCAATACGACTACGAACGTAACATCCCGTTTCTGGTATTTGGCTTTCGTGACCAATATAAATCCACGCCTGAGAAAAGATTTTCTCTATTTCCAGTTGAAATATCGTCGGATCAACATAGATATCCCGGTGAACGGCATTCTCTTTAACTAACTGTCGTATAAATTTTGAATTGTATTTATTCACAGTATCCATGATTCGTTAGGTATATATGAAGCACACGCACTTCTTATTGTATTAAACGCAGAAAAGTCCCATTCACTCACATAGAAATAACTTTAATTTGACTGTATTGATTTATTACAACGCTATATTTACTGAATCTCGTTATTAAGTTAAGTATTGCCTCCATGCATAAAGTAACGGTCCCAATTAACGTGTATTTTTGATGAAAGCAGAAAAAATAGGCCCCCTCAGAATTGTTGTAGGGCGTTTAATTTCAGAAAATGACATAGCTCCAGTCACAGAGGGTGAATAGATTATCCATATTAAGTCGTTGATTTTAAAATCTTTAATGAATCATAGAGAGAGTGATGCTTTATAGTACTCACAAGCATGAACCCAGCTGCAATACTTTATTATGTGTAACTTGCTTGGGCTAAGTGTCTGAAATAAGGTGATTAATTGATTCTTTCGCAACACAACTTTTGGTACCCGTTTTCACTAATATAGGCTCTATACTCTTAGAAGCGTTTTAATCCTTAATTGGAGATTAACTCGAGCATGCAGAAAATCGGGAAAGAACAAGTCGTCGGATTATTTACAGA
Source organism: Gammaproteobacteria bacterium (assembly GCA_018676275.1). GTDB lineage: Bacteria > Pseudomonadota > Gammaproteobacteria > Eutrophobiales > Eutrophobiaceae > WLWS01. Next base: position 4,602 of record JABHFC010000290.1, read on the forward strand.
ACACCGGGAACGATTGCATCGGTACCTACGGTCGCGGCTGGCGAATGATGCGGATGCTCAGGAATTGGCACAGGAAGCCTTTCTACGCTTGTTGCGGATCAGTCGAACGGAGTTGATCAAACATCCCCAAGCCTACCTGAAGTAATGTACTGTAGTGGTCAACCGATCTCGGACACTTTGTTAAGCGTATTTTCATAATCCATTGGTGTCTTGTAACCCAGCGTCGAATGTAGACGTCTTGAGTTGTAATACACCGCCACATATTCCCGCACATCGGCAATGGCTTCTTGC
>JABHFC010000006.1 GCA_018676275.1 Gammaproteobacteria bacterium
ATCATAGCCAAAACCATTTTCTCCTTTGGGTTCAGGAGCAATATACCCCTGCCAGGTTCCCTGTGCGATTAACGGTGTTGGATCCCCGGCATGACGTAAATAAACCATGACGCATTGAAAACGGGCAATGGCTTTTTGCACCCCTGTTTGCTTTACATTTTCGAGCAATAAATTCAGATTTTCCTCATCACTGGCACCCACACCAGCATAGCGGGCAGAATAAATCCCAGGTGTACCGTTTAAAATATCAACCTCAATACCGGAATCATCTGCTATCGCAGGCAGATTTGTAAGAGTAGCAGCATGTCTGGCTTTGATAATGGCATTCTCGACGAAACTCAAGCCGGTTTCATCTGCATCAGGAACATCAAAACTGGATTGAGGAACAATTGAAATATCCTGATTAACGAATAGCGCTTCAATTTCTTTCAGCTTGCCGCGATTATTCGATGCGATAACAATCTGCTGCACAAATATTACTCCGCCAGAGCGTTTTGCTGATAGTCAAATAACTTTTCAATGCCGCCACTGGCCAGGGACAACATGCTATTTAATTCATCAGAGTTGAAGGGATGACCTTCAGCCGTGCCCTGAATTTCAATAAATCCGCCCTCGTTGTTCATGACTACATTCATATCAGTTTCTGCAGTTGAATCTTCCGCATAATCCAGATCCAATACCGGGTGACCGTCAAAAATGCCCACGGAAACGGAAGCAACTTGAGCAATGAGAGGGCTGCTTTTAATGATGTCTTTATCCAGTGCGTAGTTAATTGCATCGACCAGGGCAACATAGGCGCCGGTAATTGACGCCGTACGTGTACCACCATCCGCCTGTATAACATCACAATCAATGAGAATGGTGTTTTCACCAAATTTTTCCAGATCGATAATGGCTCGTAAGGAACGTCCGATCAGTCTTTGTATTTCCATGGTTCTGCCGCCCTGGCGATTCTGACTCGCTTCACGTCGCATTCGCGATCCGGTTGAACGTGGCAGCATTCCATACTCAGCCGTGACCCAGCCCTTGCCTGATCCTTTTAAAAATGATGGAACCCTTGCTTCCAGACTTGCATTGCAAAGAACTTTGGTGGAACCGAATTCAACCAGTACAGAGCCTTCTGCATGGCAGGTATAGTTTCGGCTTAATTTTACCTGACGTAATTCATCCTGTGCTCGGCCGCTTGGGCGCATAGTATTTCTCCAAAAACCAGTGATTATACATACTCCGCTATTTCATGAACGCTAATGAGCAGTTAGTATGAGCGGTTAACAGAAAAATAATAAGATAGAGAGGATTTTATGACATCGAGTATGACCGCCTTTGGCCGACTGGAAGAGTCTGGGGACTGGGGCCGGGCTATTTGGGAAATCAGGACGGTAAATCACCGTTACCTGGATATGGCTATCCGCCTACCTGAAGAGTTGCGCATGCTTGAAAATGCTGTCAGAGAACGAATTTCCGCCAAAATCAAACGTGGCAAAGTTGATTGTATCCTGCGTTATGAAGCTGATGATACAAGCGCAGGTAATGTGCCGGTAAATTCAGCCCTGGCTGAAAAATTGATCCGGGCTGCAGAGTCTCTGCCGCTGAGCAATCCAGCGGCATTAAATCCGATGGATGTACTTCGCTGGCCTGGAGTAATTGACCGGGAGTCTCCTGATATTGAAAGTCTTGGGAAATCTTTGCTGACATCACTCGACAACAGCCTGCAAGTACTGTTGGAAACCCGTCAACGCGAGGGCGGAAAACTGCAGACTATGCTACTGGATAGATGTGAAGCGGCAAGCCAACAGGTAGATCAGATTCGTGAAAAACTACCTGAAATAACACAAAAGATCCGCGAACGCTATAACAGGAAAGCTAAAGAATTACAGGTTGAGCTGGATAACGAGCGCCTGGAACAGGAAATGTTGATACTGACACAGAAAATGGATGTCTCGGAAGAACTGGATCGACTTGAGACGCACATTGAAGAAGTCAGACGAGTCTTAAATGAAACTGTACCCGTTGGCCGACGTCTGGATTTCCTGATGCAGGAGCTGAATCGTGAAGCCAATACCCTGGGGTCAAAAGCTGCCAGTGTCGACATGAGTAATGTCTCTGTCGAGTTAAAAGTACTGATCGAGCAAATGCGTGAACAAATACAAAATATCGAATAAGTCGCGAAAATAAGCATGAGTCAATCAAATAGCAAAACAGGCACCCTGTTCATCATTTCTGCACCTTCTGGTGCTGGCAAGACAACGCTGGTACATGCCCTGCTGGATTCTTCACCAAATCTTTTCGTATCGATTTCCCATACCACCAGACCTAAACGGTCCTACGAAAAAGATGGTATTGATTATCATTTTGTCGATGAAAATGAATTTGACCGAATGACGCAGGAAGGACAATTCCTTGAGCATGCTGAGGTATTTGACAAAAACTATGGCACATCTCGAACATTGGTCGAAGAACAACTGGCAACGGGTAAAGATATAATCCTCGAAATCGAATGGCAGGGTGCAAAGCAAATTCGTGAGCTGTTACCAAATGTCGTCAGTATTTTTATTCTGCCACCCTCTTACGAGACGCTGGAAGAACGTCTGGGAGGCAGAGGCGAAGATAATGAATCCATAGAGCGACGTATGCGTGAGGCAAAAGCCGGGATATATCACTATAAAGAATATGATTACCTTGTAATCAATGACGATATTGCTGTTGCGCTGGATGAATTAAAAACCATTATCAGTGCAAGCCAGCACAGGTACAGGCAACAAAAAGCCCGTTTTGACAAGTTTGTGCAGGATTTGTTGGTAGATTCCTGATTTTTGAGTAAACTAGCGCACCTTTCGCAATACACATGCTGTTGCGGTTTCATTTAAGATATTTTGGAGAAGTAGGATATGGCTCGTCTAACTGTTGAAGATTGCCTTGATAATGTACTAAATCGCTATGATCTGGTCATGCTTGCCAGCAAGCGGGCAAGAGATTTGTCCCTGGGCGCTGAACCACTGGTTGATGAAGATAATGACAAACCCACGGTTGTAGCCTTGCGTGAGATTGCCGAGGAATTAATTACAAACGAAAATGTTGATACCATTGGCAAACCTGTCATTGATGATGAATTTGCCGAATCTGGTCATATCGAATTCCCGCTACCCGAATAAGCGCAACAAAATATGCAGGATAAGGTTTAAGGACTTTTATCCTGCATAGTTCTTTCCCAGATCCAGTGATTTAAGCTGAATATTAAGGGTCTGTTTATCTTTCATCTTCGTCACTGCCAGCGCATATCCATCCCCGGATGTATACCCATGACACCTGTAATTACCTTTTCCTGAACAGTTCGCATTATATGCGGCCCGGTTCCGGCTGGGTTACAATTAGCTTATGACCACCATTAGCGAAGTGCAGAAACTCACGAGCACCTATTTGACTTCTGATGAAGTTGATAAAGTTACCCGTGCCTATGAGTTCAGCGCCAAGGCGCACGAAGGACAACATCGAAAAAGTGGTGAACCCTATATCCATCATCCGCTCGAGGTTGCCCGCATACTTGCTGACATGCATATGGATTACCCCACGCTGGCTGCTGCAATTTTGCATGACGTTATTGAAGACACACCAACACTGAAAGATGAGATCCAGAAAAAGTTTGGCAAAGGTGTCGCTGAACTGGTGGATGGCGTCAGTAAATTGACCCAGATCACCTTTGACACTATTGAGGAAGCGCAGGCCCACAACTTCCGCAAGATGTTAATGGCCATGAGTAATGATATACGGGTCATCCTCGTTAAATTAGCCGATCGATTGCATAACATGCGAACACTCGGTGCGCTGTCCTCAGAGAAACGTCGACGGATAGCACGCGAAACTCTGGAAATATACGCTCCCATCGCACAACGTCTGGGTATAAACAATATTCGCCTCGAACTGGAAGAACTCGGTTTTGCCATTTTATATCCCAAACGTCACCGGGTATTAACAGAACAGGTTATTAAGGCCCGGGGGCATCGTAAGGAAGTTATCACTAAAATCAGGAACTCTCTGAAACGTCGTATGCGCCAGGAGAAACTGCCGGCACAAATAGCCGGCCGCGAAAAACATTTGTATGGCATTTATCAGAAGATGCGTCTGAAGGACTTATCGTTTTCCGAAGTTCACGACGTTTATGCCTTTCGCATCATCGTTGATAGTGCTGATGCCTGCTATCGCGCTCTGGGTATTATGCATAACCTGTATAAACCAGTGCCGGGTAAATTCAAAGATTACATCGCCATCCCCAAATCGAATGGTTATCAATCCTTACATACTGTTTTATTTGGTACTTTTGGTGTGCCTATTGAAGTGCAAATCAGAACCCGGGAAATGAATGATGTAGCTGAAGCAGGTATTGCCGCGCACTGGTTATACAAGGAAGGAGGCCCCCATAGTCGAAGCGGTGCTCATAAACGTGCACGCGAATGGCTTCATAACATTATGGAAATGCAAACGGTAGCAGGCAATCCGGAAGAATTTCTTGAGAATGTGAAAATCGATCTATTTCCGGAATCCGTTTATGTGTTTACGCCGAAAGGAAGAATTATCGAATTACCCCGGGGCGCGACAACTGTAGATTTCAGCTATGCCATACATACTGATATCGGCAATACCTGTGTCGGCGCACGAATTGACAGGCGACTGGCCCCGCTTGGCACACAACTTAGCACAGGCCAGACTGTTGAAACAATCACAGCGCCCGGTGCCAGACCAAACCCCGCATGGTTGAATTTCGCAGTCACTGCAAAAGCTCGCTCTAATATTCGACATTACCTGAAAAATTTACAGCAAGATGAAGCCGTGGCATTGGGTAAACGATTATTAAATAGAGAACTTGAAATCCAGGAAAGCGCTTACGACAAGATCTCTGTGAAACAATTGAAAAAACTGCTCGAAGAATACCAGTTGAAAGATGAAGAAGAATTATTCAGGGAAGTCGGCCTGGGTAATCGCATGGCACCAATTGTTGCAAGAGAGCTAATCGGACTTGCTGCCAGTAAAACTATATCGAAAAAGAGTAAAAACAAAAATGCCGTCCCTCTGACCATTAAGGGTTCAGAAGGCATGGTTGTCAATTTCCCAAAATGTTGCCTGCCAATCCCCGGTGACCCTATTTTGGGTTTCGTGACGGCAGGACGCGGTATTGTTGTTCACCATCAATCCTGTCCGAACGTCATCGAATATCGAAATCATCCGGACAAATGGATCAATGTTGAGTGGGAGTCAGATATTCAGGGTGAATTCCCGACTAATATTCGAATTGATCTGACTAACCAGCGTGGCGTACTGGCTACCATTGCTACCGCTATATCGGATCAGGAAGCGAATATAGTTCATGTTGATATGAAAGAAGTAGATGATCGTTATACAACCAATAAATTTGTCATTGAAGTAAAAGACAGAACCCATCTCGCTCGTGTCATGAAAAGACTTCGTGAAATTAAACACGTTTCTCGTATAAGCCGCAGATAAAGCTTCCTCATATTACTTTTGATTGCGTCGTGTACACTCACGGTTTACGATCATCCATTAACCTTTTCTAAATAATCACCAGGAGCAAATATGTCTCGTGAAATCATAGCAACTGAAAACGCACCTGCTGCAATAGGCACCTATTCTCAGGCTGTAAAAGTAGACAAAACTGTATATTTATCAGGTCAAATCCCCCTGATTCCAGAGACCATGGAACTGACTGGTGATGATATTGGGGAACAAATTCATCAGGTTTTTAAGAACCTGCAGGCAGTATGTGAAGCCGCCGATGGAACCCTTGCAGATATTGTTAAATTGACTATTTATCTTATTGACCTGCAACATTTTGCCCGGGTAAACGAAATTATGGCTGAATATTTTCAGCAACCCTACCCGGCTCGCGCAGCAGTTGGCGTTGCACAGCTCCCCAAAGGAGCGCAGGTAGAGGCGGACGCCATTATGATTCTGGCGAGCTAAGCTATTCGTTAAACGAACGTGGGACACTCTGCCCCACCAGGACTGAATGCACCTGTTCTTTCGCTTGCCGGTGTAGGTCCCCGCATCGGTGAGCGATTACAAAACCTTGGCATTCATACTGTCCAGGATTTATTGTTTCATCTACCTCGTCGTTACATGGATCGCACGCGACTGCATGCCATTGGCGCATTAATCGTGGATCAAGAGGTACTGGTAGAGGGAGAAATAGAATTAACCCAGGTGCAATTTGGCAAACGACGCTCCCTTCTTTGTCGTATCAGTGACGGAACCGGGGCTTTAACTCTGCGATTCTTTCACTTCAGCAAAGCCCAGCAAAATATGCTGGAACGCGGCAAACATCTTCAGTGTTGGGGGCAAATTCGTCGGGTCGGTAAGAAGAGGGAAATGATCCATCCTGAATACCAGCATATTAATGAACCTTATCTTGGGCAGGTTGAGCAAACACTAACTCCAGTTTATCCGGCCACCGAGGGGCTAAGCCAGGGTAAATTTCGCAAACTGACTGACCAGGCTATGGATGCGCTAAGAGATGATTCGAGTGAGCTGGTGGAGTTGGTACCAGAGTCTTTGCTGATAGATGCGAAATTACCCAGTCTTTGTGAAGCATTGATTTATGTACACCGTCCTCCTGTAGATGCAGAAGTCGATGCCCTGATGCTGGGTACGCATCCAAGTCAGCAGCGACTGTCATTCGAAGAATTGCTGGCACAGCATCTGAGTTTGCGATCATTGCGTGAGCAAATACATGAATACGCAGCACCCCCACTACATGGGGAATCTGAAATTGCTGAAGCTTTTATGCAGCAACTTCCTTTCGAATTAACTAATGCACAGACCAGAGTCATAAAAGATATTAGGGTCGATATGCACAAGGATGTTTCAATGTTACGTCTCATCCAGGGTGACGTTGGTTCCGGCAAAACCGTGGTCGCAACTATTGCTGCATTACAGGCTATTTCCAGCGGTTACCAGGTCGCCTACATGGCACCCACTGAACTACTCGCCGAGCAACACTTCCTTAACATCAGCGCATGGCTGGAGCCTTTGGAAATCCCGGTGAAATTATTAACAGGAAAACTGAGTAAAGCTGAACACACCTCCGTGCTTGAGGACATAGCAATTCCAAAAGCACAACTTGTAGTTGGCACTCATGCCCTGTTTCAGGAATCTGTGGAATTTGCCCGATTAGGTCTGGTTATTATTGATGAACAACATCGCTTCGGTGTACATCAACGTCTGGCATTACTGGAAAAAGCCGGTGCGATACAGCCACATCAACTGGTTATGACAGCTACTCCTATCCCGCGCACACTTGCCATGACTCTGTTTGCAGATCTGGATATTTCGGTTATAGATGAATTACCTCCGGGTAGACAAACAATAAAAACCATTGCCATTTCAAATAAAAAAAGAGATGAGGTGATCGACAGGATCGCTATCGCCTGTCGCCAGGGTAGACAGGTGTATTGGGTGTGTACTCTGATTGAAGAATCTGACTCCTTGCAGTGCCAGGCAGCAACAGACACCTGTGAGCAATTGGGAACTCTTCTTTCTGACCTTAATGTCGGATTGATTCATGGACGAATGAAAAGCGTCGACAAAGCCCGAGTAATGAGCGAATTCAAAGCTGGCACGATCAAGCTACTGGTTGCCACAACAGTGATAGAGGTTGGAGTTGATGTTGCAAATGCCAGTTTGATGGTAATCGAAAACAGTGAGCGTCTTGGTCTTTCTCAATTACATCAGCTTCGAGGTCGTGTCGGTCGGGGAACGCAACAAAGTGACTGCGTGTTGATGTACCAGTCGCCACTCTCTGACTTTGCCCAGGCCAGACTGGAAATCATGCGCCAGACTAATGACGGATTCAAAATTGCACAAAAAGATATGGAATTGCGAGGTCCGGGAGATTTGCTCGGCACTCGTCAAACCGGTCTGCCTGCCCTGCGCATCGCTGATCTCGCCCGAGATGCGGGCTTACTCCCACAGGTACAAAAGACGGCTAATATTCTCATCAACGATTACCCCAAGCATGTACAATCTCTGATAAAGCGCTGGGTCGCTGATCGACTGATGTTTGCCCAGGTCTGATTGGCTCTGGCTGTGGAAACTCACTGAAATACATAACTATTGAATGGACAAGTTCAAACAATACCTGACTCAAACTAAAATACTTTTACAAAAAGTGGGGCAGATTCTGTTGCGCTGGCTAAAAACAGTAGCTCAATATTCTCATAGCTGGATACTTGCCAACTGGCCTCACATTAAAGACCGATTGCAGCAATATATAGTACTGACACGCCTGGATAGGCCCATTGGTACATATCTGGTGTTATGGCCCACACTCTGGGCTCTGTGGATTGCTGCGGAAGGAATACCTACCTTGCATTTGTTCACTGTATTTGTTCTCGGCACTCTGCTGATGCGATCCGCTGGTTGTGTGGCGAACGATTATGCTGATCGAAATTTCGATGGTCATGTTGAAAGAACCAAAGACCGCCCGCTCGCGACCGGCAAGGTCAGTAATAAAGAAGCCTTGTTGCTAGCTATAACAATGGTGCTGGTTGCTTTTTTGCTGGTGTTAACTACCAACCAATTGACCATAATATTGTCATTTTTCGCAATTCCAATAGCGATAATCTACCCCTACATGAAAAGGCATACTTATTTACCCCAATTCTTCCTTGGTATCGCTTTTAGTTGGGGCATTCCAATGGCTTTTGCAGCCCAAACCGGGGGTATACCAAATATCGTCTGGTTGATATTCATTGCCAACCTGTTATGGGCCGTAGTGTTTGATACAATTTATGCCATGGTCGATCGCGAGCACGATCTGAAGATTGGTATAAAATCCACAGCCATATTGTTTGACGATGCTGATAAAACAAT
>JABHFC010000291.1 GCA_018676275.1 Gammaproteobacteria bacterium
ATTGGGGTTGGTCATTAAGTAACAAGTCGCCGTGTTCGTCGAGCAGGCACTGCGGAAAATTCTTTACTTCTATATCACGGTCGAATTGTTTTGCCTTTTCAATTGCTACTTTTAGAAATGGCAGGATATCCTGATAATCCGCAACAAGATTTTTATCGTCATTCTCACTCATTGGAAAATAATGCCAAAACTCCATTTGCTTTAACTGCTTAAGATGAGATAGAGCATCGACGATATCTGGCAACAAGGTATAACTTCGTTGCGTCACGACAGTGTTTGTTATGCAGGTTACATGTTCATATTGCTCAAGGTTTTCAAAGCCTTTTAGCGTACGTTCGAAGGAACCTTCGACTTCTGTAATAGCATCATGATTGTCGGGATTCGAGCCCGGCATACTAATAAAAAATTCATCAATACCTGCCTCAACCAAAGTGTTAGTAAACTTTTCATTGTCCAGATGCATGCCGTGCGATTGAATTCTAATGTGTTCGAAACCGGATTGTTTCGCCATCTTCGCCAGCTCCGGCAAATTATTAATCAGTGTTATTTCCGAACCCGTTAGGATCAACCCATTCCAGAGGTTTTCTTTCTCATTTTGCGCAAGTAATTGTTTAAACGTATCTTTGGATTCAGGCACCAGATAATCCATCGTGCCTTCTATCATGCAATGCACACACTTCAGGTTGCATCTGAATTCCATGGTCAGGGAAACATATCTACTGTGATCAAATAAGGTCATTAGCTAAACCTGTTTAGAAAACGCCATAGTAGCTACTCTTCAAATATTTGAGTTGGCCGTTTTCCATTCGATAATCAATTCCCACGTCATAAACCAGATGATCAAGTTTAGTCTGGTTTTCCAGTGTGAATTGGATTATTTCCTGTGGGTATTGCATCATTTTCATGAAAGTAGCTAATTGTACGATATTGATTCTCGAAAAATAGATACCATCATTATGTTTTTTATTGGCCACCACTATGGTCTTACATTGTACAAATTCAGGCATCAAAATTGATTCAATATTAAAATCCGAAAGCTTCAGGTGTAATGAAGAGATCACTTTATCCGAGATTAAGTTCATTTGCGTTTCCGCATCGAAAAAATGATAAAGATTATCCAGCCGCAATCCATTTTCATTAAGTAAATAACATATCCCTGCGGACACATCTTCACTAATATCACCCAGGTATACGTTTATTTCTTCCAGATCTTTTTTGCCTGTAACAATTCCACCGTCAATATCGATAGAAAACATAAAATACAAACAGTCTTCATTGATGTTCAAATCACAGTTAGTAAAATTCTTGATTACTTCAATTGCCCTGGTAATAGACACATCACGCGAGAGACGATTGTAATCATAGAAATAAAACTCCCAGCTCAGGTTGCCATTGATATTTTTCACACCCCAGACCGTTCGCCAGTCACCCAGAACCTCTCGTAGAGCATTGCAGAAATCAACCATCTCAAGTTCGACATCGGCGACTTCAAAGGAATGATAAAGAAGATTAATAGAGCGGAATTTATCAACAGAAGGGGCTTTCGCTTCATACTCCCATAAACAATAATCCAGATAGGGATCATCGTCCTGAGTATATTCAAATATTTTTTCTGAATCTAACATGCTATCTAATTATTGATTTCTTTGTATCTCTCTTCAACACCAAAATAAACGGTATAAAACTCCTTACCTTTTTCATCGATACCACCAGCCACATGTCCAAGTTTTGAGTCTCGATCACTTTGGTATAATTTTTCCCATTCCTCTGTATCAGCCGCAAAGTAATCCACTATTTTTACAAGTTGTGATGATACAGCCGAAAGGCGTAAGTCAGCATTGTATAAATTTATGTCATAAGAGTATCTTGCACTATCTGGTTCTGACACCGACATTATCATCAAGTCGTCTTTTATAGATGAAACTACCTCCATGTCAATAATCTCCAGAGTCGTTTGCAAGGCTAATGAATCCATACAGTCTTGATAGACTTCTCTGACATGATTTTTAATCGCGTCTAAACTCGGAAATCTTCGTAAATGATATTGTGTAAATCTCACTTTTTCAGGCTTAGCAGGATCCCATTTAATTGCAAAATGCACCAAAACCGGTTCCAGCTTGTTTTGTTCCTCAGCTAGAAAAATCTGTTGTGTAAATTCGACATAACATTTGTAGAAAAATCCCTGCCCATAGTCTTCATAGCCAAAATGGACGATATCTGCCTGTTCTAATCTTGAGCTGATTTCCTGCTTGTGCTCATTGGGGAAACTTAATTCACTGAGTAGATCGAACAAATTTTTCTCAGTATTAAGACCGAGAGCATTTTTATGAATAGTGAGTAAAAGCCGAGAACTGCGCAATTCTGACTGACTAAATTTTATCGATCTTTCTGCGCCGTAGGGATGACCAAAGTTTGAGATCAGATTATCGAGAAAAATCTCTGCAGGATCTGACATAGATTTAATGCCAGATTAGTATTAAATAGTTTACATTATTAATACAGGGGTAACTGATTTGCATTGGACAGCATCAGTGTGTTTATTTCATTAATATCGCTCACTTCCAGTAAGCCTGCTGCGCGTTTCAACATCAGCGTGTTAATAACATATTCATAACGTGCACGGGCGTATTCACTTCTGGCGAAAAATAAATTTCGACTGGCATCGAGTACATCCAGAGTTGATGCCAGACCAGAATCATAAGCCGTAGTTTTTAGTTTTACGGTGGCTTCGCTTGCTTCAACAAGCTTGTCGAGTGCTTCGACTTTGGCTATTGAGTTATTGATATCGTTGAACGCGGTCACAATGTTTCGCTCAATTTCACGCATTGTTGCGTTTAATTCTTCTAACGTCTTGCTGTGTATTTCAACTGCTTCCCGATAGCGTGAGGTGACAGCGCCACCGGTAAAAATAGGCACATTCAATTCGACCATGAATTCACTTGTATCGACCTGACTACCGCCGCCGAATAGACTGCCGCCGGTATCGTTCCTGTTATAACTGGCTCTCATATCAACAGTCGGCATGTAGCCGCCACGTTGCTGTTCTATTTCAATTTTAGCAGCGCGTACTTCGAACCGCTTGGCAATCAACGTAGGGTTTTGATCATAGGCGGAAGTGACCCATTCCGAACTATCGGCGGGGGTCGGTTTCACTAAAGGAATGGTCTCATTCATTAGCATTAATGCCGGAGGTAACATGCCGATCACTGCCCTCAAGTCGGCTTTACTGTTGTTTAGTGCATTACGTAATTCAATCTCACGTGCTATTACCTGAAGTGAGCGAGCCTGAGCATCCTGATAATCAATTGAATTGGCGAGGCCCTGGTCAAGCTTGGCTTTAACCACCTCAAGTTGTTGATTAACCGAGTCTTTTTCGGCCTGTATGTAAGTAACACTTTCGTTGGCTGACAGCACCGAAAAATATCTTTCAGACACTCTTTGCATTAAATCCTGTTGCGTTGCTGCAAATTCAGAGGTGAACTGTTTAGCCTGTACGGTGGCCTGTTGCCATCCAAACAAATTCGCATAATTGAACAGGGTCTGTCTAATTTCTAGTGTGTACTGGGTGACAGGAAAATGCGTTTTACCCGATGCGAAAACGGTGTTATCTGAACGAAGGATATTTTGGTTGTTTTGGCTGCGAGAAATATTCCCTGAAATTTGAGGTAACCATAGCGCGCGTGCCTGATTTGAAATCTCCTGTGAGGCATTGAGCTTATGAACTTCTGCCAAATAAACAGGATCATTTTTCATTGAAAGCTGGTAGACATCGAGAAGTCCGTCTGCAAAAGCCGAAAACGGGATGCTGGCAAAACTTATACACAGCAGAATTGACTTAGCTAATCTGGCGCCTCTCATGACAATAACTCCCCCTAAATATTTATTTTTCTAATTACCAGTTTACAAAACACAGCCAGCTCATGGATCCACATTTAATATAGATCTATCTATCTATTTATTTTTTTGCGGAAATTAGGACAAATGGCATTTCCAAATTAATACTTATTGTTTTTATATCGCTAAATCCATGTTTTTCCAGCAAGTGATAGTATAAATCTGCCTGTCGGTAGAAACGCATAAAAATGAATACTGGCAAATTTCCAAAAACCGGTACAGGCGTCTGTCCATCACTACTTATTCGCTCAAAAATCACAACCTCACCGTTCGGCGAAAGGCAATCATACGCTTTGGAAATATAGGTGTCCACGGCTTCATCGGGCCAGTCATGCAATATTGATTTAAACGTAACTAAATCAAAGCCAGTCGGTAATTCGTGCTGTAAGGCATCAGCCTTATGGAACTGAACTCGATCAGATGACGCCCTGCCGGCTATATGAGTTTGCCCTATATCACACACGACGGGTAAATCTACGACTGTCCCTCTCAACTCTGAATGAAAGCTGCACATCTGAGACATGAATTCACCACTGTTACCGCCTATATCCATAGCAGTTTTGTATTCAGAAATATTATGATTTTTGAGAAAGACCCCGGTTTCGTAACGCGTCAATACAGTTGTATATTTCATCCATTTGCGGGTTATCTCCAGATTCTCCTCTGTTGATTCATAACAACGGTGATAACTAAACAAATCAAATATATCGGACTGCTGCATAAAACTATCGATGTCCTGAATATAAGCATTAAAGTTATTCATTAAGTCAGGCACCATAAAATTCGCAAATTCAATTTTTGCTTCTAACAGGTCTCTATATTTTAAGGCCTCCAAAAATTCTGTCGTTATTGAAATTTCCAGCTCGTTTTTCTCCAGAATCCGGTTCTGTTCCAATAAATCGATAATTAAACCAGCCCCCTCTCTGTCAATCGATAGTTTGTCGCATAGTTGCTGCAAACTAATCTGTGTTTCTTGCACCAATAAATCAATAATGCCGATTTCAAAAGAACTTTTTAAAAGCTGTGTTTGCAAAAAGTCTGTTAGATAACTATCTACACAAAGATAGTCATTATTTTTTGAGCTATTTTCCATGAATTGCATTTTTAAAGATTCAAGACTAAGACAATACTTTCATTAAATCAGAAGTCATGGAATCAAGAGTTGTTTCTCCATCAAGGATAATGTCAGCGGAGTTTATTAGTTTTTCTCGTTGCGAAATCAACATTGATCTAACATGTTCCAAATAGTTTGCCAGATACATATCCATCCAGCCCAGATCATCTTTAAGCTGTTGCAGATGCTCATGTGATAAAAAAATATTATTAAATGACTTTAGGTTTCTGGCCAAAGCTACATCCAGAGGTACCTCAATCCATACTAATACATCAATATACTGACCTGATTCCTGGTGCTCACGCCCCAGGGGGGTTTCAAATAATATATAATCAGCTGAGTTTAAAACTCGATTGCTGCCTGCTTCGCTAATACTTTCACCCTGTTTTAATTTACAAATATCCTCTGCCAACTTTGGAATCACAAAGTCATTATAATCAGCGCCGTCCTGCATCCAGCTCGAAACCTCGTGAACAGGACGTTCTGTAATTGTCTGATAATGATCATATTGTAGAAATACACCAGAAATACGTTCACTCAATTCAAGACTGAGTGAACTCTTGCCTGACCCAGGGAAACCGGAGATTGCAATAACCTTATTCATTAGTAATTATGTGGGATTCTACTCATTAAATTAAACTCTCCAGTTACTGTGCATACACGATAACAATGGTTAACAACAATATTAAGAAATTATCGCACATGCGACAGGTATTATGTTTTTCAATTCTATTATGTGCAACATCCTGTGATAAACAGGATGTTAGCTTTTTCCCATTATATGCCGGGCTCAACTGGCAATATGACATAGAAAAGCAAACGGTAATTGGAGATTTCAGGCAAAGGGAAATCATCAACAACCGTGGTCGAAATGATTCGAATAATGATGTTACTTTTGTACGTGCTTCCATCAATGGCATTGAGTCTCACTACACGCAATCCAGTAACGGCATTTATCTCAAATACAGAAGCACAGCAGACGGTGCTCAAGTAGCGAATAACAATATCGCAAGCATAGTATTTAACTATCCCCTGATTGTTGGTGCCGAATGGCAGGATAGTCTTACTACCAGCTTATTGAAAAGTTATGACAATCGAGCCAAAGATGTCATTGAAGCCATTCCCGTCACTGTTACTATCGAATCGATAAATGACGTAGCTCGTGTGCCTGCTGGAAAATATATCAACTGTATTCGAATTCTCACTTCTGGCGAAAAATATATCCAAAGAGGTAAATATGCCTATCAACCAGATATGAATATCAAAATAGTAAACACACGTTGGTATGCACCCGGTGTAGGTCTTGTTAAAGAACTTCAGGTTGAAAGTTCAGATGTTCTTCAGTATCCGGAAGGTAATTTTGTTAAAACGTTGACGAAATTTTACTAGGCTTCAGAATTTCACTCTCTTAACTCACAAATGAAAGTTGAATAAATCATCCCCGCCGCAAGCGGGCGCGGTATTAACGACGTCATGCCGGATTTATTCCGGCACACCCCTCAAGGGAGTACCGAGGTCCAGTTAAATGAAGTTCCGCTGTAAGCGGACATTGTTTTACTGGATTCCCGTTGGAATTTATGCCCGGAGGGGTACGGGAATGACAACAACGTTGCAAGCTGCGGGGAGTTTAATCCGATGAAATTAGATCAACACCCAGGCCCGATAAAGGAGTCTGGCTGCAAATATTGTCATAATTATCTTGAACACGTGCCTGAATTGCTTTTCTGATATTTTGTGTAACATAGCCTTACCCAGTTTTGCCGCAGGAAATGCGACCAGAATTGCCAGCAACATGACAAGCATGTATGGACTGAAATCAAAACCAAAAGTTACATAGCCCACAATTTTAAAGGCATTCATAAACATTAAACCTGCGGCCAGCGTCGCCGTGATTTGTAACTTATTCAGCTTTGTACGCACCATTACCGGTTGAAAAATTCCACCGAATGAAAACAGGGCTGATAAAAAAGAATGTAACAGCCCTATCAGGAAAAATGGATGAGGAAAAGCTCTTTTGAAATTGATATCGGGTAGCCATACTGCCAGCAACATTAATGTCGCAACTGAGAAAGCAATAAATGCTTCCGGTAAGCCGATATAAAGACTGGTTCCAGCGATTGCACCAATTAGTGCACCAATCACAAAGGGAATAACAATCGGGTAATGTATATCTTTTCTGAAATACCAGGTACGAGAGAGGGATAATCCGACCATCATGACACTATGCACAGGCACCATGGCTGTGATGGGTAATATAGTACTGAGTATAGCAATCATGACAAAGCCACCACCAATACCAAAGGCAGAACTTATCGCTGTAGAGAGAAAGCTGCCAAAGATAATTACCCAGGCAAGCGGATCAAGTAGATCCATAATATTTTATGAATTTTTGATTAACAAAAACTGGGGAAGCTAGTTTTGTTTCTGTCGGATATATTTATGAATATTATTTTCTTTGAAAGACAGATCTTTTTCCAGTTCAACCAGTTCAAATGAAAGACCCAGGGGTCGCCTGACAAATATAGGCTCAAAATATTTTTTCAAGGACTCGAATAATTTTTCAGCTACTTCCATGCGCGTAGCTTTGTCTCGACCATGACCAAGTTTTAATGTCATATGAACAAAGGCGTTCTCCGGGTCACCATCGGCAATCAGGTAAGTATCACAACGCACTGCTCGAAACCGAATTCCTCCCAGTGGAAACACACCCGTTTCCAACGCAGTATCTTGCAATGTGCTCATCAGTCCTTGCATCTTGATTTCGTCATCAAGATTCGAAGAATATTCAATAATAAAATGCGGCATAGCTAATACCTGTGTTATCGAGACATTATTTTACCCCATTGGGTAAACTTTACACATCAGTCCTTTCAGATTGGTTGCTCCCATGCCGGGATCCAGTGGCGGGCCATCCATAGTCAATATATTAATGTTTGACTCATCCCATCCGTAATCCGGGGCACTTTTTTCAGGGAACCACCAGCCAAATTCTGTACTTACTACTCTTGGATCAACCCCATCGAACAATCTTGCTTTAAGCCTGACACGTCCACGTGGTGATTCAACATAAACCCAGTCACCTTCAACGATTCCCAGCTGAAGCGCAACATCCGGGTGAATTTCAATCAGCGGGTCAGGATGGCCTTTGCGCAGGGATTTTGACTGCCGGTGTTCTGATCCAAAATAATTAAAAATTCGCGTACCGGTGATCAGAATCAGTGGGTATTCATCCGTAAATTCAACTTCTCTTGCGGGGCTTTCCGGCGGCTCAACAAAACCCGGTAAAGGGTCGTAGCCCCACTCTTTGTATTGATGCAGATAAAAATCCAGCTTGCCGGACTTCGAATTAAAACCATGTTTCTCATGTTTGCGAAATTCCGGTTTGTTCTGAAGATAAGGCATGGTCTTGAATTCTTCCCAGCTCAAGCCAGCCGGCTCCAGTATATGATCAAGTGAGTCTTCATAGCTGTCCCAGAATTCTTCTTCAAAACCCAGCTTTTTACCCAGTTCATTCAGAATTATATGATCCGGCCAGGCTTCTTCCAGAGGTTCTACTACCTTGTTCCTTGGAAATACATAGCCATGCACTTTCCAGTAATCAGCAATATTATCGTTCTCCAGCCAGGTTGCCGCGGGTAGGACGATATCCGCTAATTCCGTCGTTGGCGTCTTGAATATGTCCGTTGCAACAAAAAATTCCAGCTTCTTAATGACCTCATAGACCCGTTTCGCGTTTTCTCTGGCCATTAGCGTATTACTGGCAAACACAACCATGGCACGGACCTGGTAAGGATCCGCATGTTCAATTGCATCCCAAACTACATGAGGTGTGATACGGTTAATTACCGCCCCGAGCTTGTATCTTTCCCCACCCAGCAATTTTGCTCTTTGCTCGGCAGGAAGTTTGTCGAAAGCCGAAAACTCTGATCTTGGCATC
>JABHFC010000292.1 GCA_018676275.1 Gammaproteobacteria bacterium
GGGTGATGACTTTAATATTCGGGAGTTTCATGACCAGGTGCATGCCAAAGGGGCGATGCCTTTGGACGTTCTGGATCAACGTATCAATAGCTGGATAAATTCGAAAAAGGATCTTAAAAATTAACAAATAATTCCCGGAAGAGAGCATTAATCGTACCTTCTTTTTGGGAATAGTTATATTTGTAAACTGTTTAGTAAATTCTGCATTTCTTTAAGAGACTGAGTGTCGTTTTTTTCTGTGGCCACAGATATGCCCTTTTCCAGGGTAGAGATGGACTCCTCAGTGCGCCCTGTTTCAATCAAAGCCTGTGCATATTTTAACCAGGCAGTCGTGTAATCGGGTTTCAGTTCAACAGCTTTCGCCAATTGCTCAACAGCCTGTTCATATTTTCCGTGCTTAATAAAGGCACTGCCCATAGTGAAACGAATAAGTGCATTATCCTCGCCTTCTCCCAGCATGGCTTCCATAATATTTAGTTCAGTCATGAATTTACCCTTTGCGTGCAATTAGCATTGCTTCATTGCGAAATCCACGTTTTAGATCGCCGACAGTTCCTTCTTCTCTATAGCAAATAATTTGCAGTGCTTGAAATAGGCTGAGAAGTTCGTTTTCGGCCAATCGATAATCAGGATTCTTCGGGCCGGTGTCACCAGTCTTGTCTTTAATAAAAGCCTGGTAGAAGATCAAGCCACCTTCCCGAAGAGCATCAATCAAATGAGGTATTAAAGTTCTGTCCAGAAAGCGAGTGACAACAATAATATCAAATGAATTCGCTGTTGGTGGCGTGACAGTGACGTCCCTTGCTTCAAGTTGTATGGGAATACTCAGGTTTTCTGAGTATGCCTGCAATTTGTCTATAGCTATTCTTGAAATATCCCAGGCAGATGTTTCAAGTCCCTGTTGTGCCAATAAAATGGCGTTGCCCCCGAGGCCACAAGCAAGATCCAGTGCGTTACCACTGATGGGAAGCAAATGAAGATTTTCCTCTAGTACCTTTGCAGCATGAACCGCATCATGTTCGCTGCCTTCATAGATTTTATTCCATTTATCCGCTTTGGTTTGAAGCGTCATCTTCGCCAGAAAGTCGGAGTTAACAAGACCAGCAAGGTAAATATTTCAAGACGGCCTAATAACATTGCGATACAGAGTATCCATTTGGCGACATTATTAATATCACCATAATGTGCACTTACATCACCGAGACCGGGACCAAGGTTATTCATACAGGCAGCCATCGCAGAAAATGCTGTTACCTGATCAAGCCCTGTTGCCATTAGGATCAGCATCATGATCGCGAATACCGCCACATAGGAAGCGAAAAAGCCCCAAACTGCATTAATAATAGATTCATCTACAGGTCGGTCACCGAGCTTGATATGGATGATTGCATTCGGATGTACCAGACGTCTTATTTCACGCATACCTTGTTTAAATAAAAGCACAATACGAATTACTTTTAAGCCACCACCGGTAGAGCCTGCACAGGCGCCTAGGAAACTGGCGAATAACAGCAGAACAGGTAAAAAGTTTGGCCAGCTTTGATAAGTTGCAGTAGTGAAGCCAGTAGTCGTGGCAATTGATACGGTTTGAAAAATACCATGAGTTATTGCTGTTACAGGGTCTTTGTAGACATCCTGATAGATGAGATAACTGCAACAAATTATGCAAATGGCAATGAGTACTGATAGATAAGCTTTTAATTCGGTATCAAAAAAATAGGGTTTTAGATTCATGTTGCGCCAGGCAAGAAAATGCAGGGTGAAGTTGATACCTGCCAGAACCATGAAAAATACAGCTATAGCATCAATAATCTTATTATCAAAATAGCCGATGCTGAGGTCATGGGTGGAAAAACCACCAATCGAAACTGTCGAAAAGCTGTGTGAAACTGCATCAAAAAATGTCATGCCTGCTAACCAGTAGGCTAGGGCGCAACTTACAGTCAATGACAGGTAAATATACCAGAGTGCTTTGGCCGTCTCTGTTATACGAGGTGTTAATTTGGAGTCCTTGATCGGTCCCGGACTTTCTGCGCGGTACAGTTGCATACCGCCGATGCCTAGTAAAGGAAGAATGGCAACTGCGAGGACAATTATTCCCATGCCCCCCAGCCATTGCAATTCCTGACGATAAAACAGAATGGACATGGGAAGTGAATCGATGCCGGTAATGACCGTCGCGCCAGTGGTGGTCAATGCTGATAGTGATTCAAACGCCGCGTCAGTGAATGACATATGCGGATTGTCTGAAAGCACCAATGGTATTGCGCCGGTTAAACCCAAACCCGCCCAGAATAAAACCACCACGATAAAGCCATCTCGCAAGCGTAATTCTTTTTTGACCTTGCGTACGGGAAGCCACAGAGCGAGACCGAAAGTGATGGTAATTAGCAAGGCCATTGAAAAAGCGAAAATTGCGCCGTCATTAGTCCACCACGCGATCAATATTGGTGGTAATAAAGTGATACTAAATAGAGCCAGTAACAGCCCAAGCACTCGTTGAATAACAGCAAACTGCATTATTAGATGAACCTCTGGATCAAATCGGTCATTAGCAAATCGCGATTAATTTCAGTAATGGACCAAGGCTTAAAGAAAGGTGACGCTCACCTGGAATAATCTCTCAACTTCAGGCACTCGTTTTTTATCTGCGACCAGAAGAATCACATGATCTTCTGCCTGTATAATGGTGTCATGGTGGGCGATTATCACATCATCTTCACGGACAATGGCACCGATACTTGTACTGGCTGGTAGTCCGATTTCATCAATTGTACGACCAACCACACTGGATGACTGTCGGTCGCCATGTGCTACTGCTTCGATCGCTTCTGCCGCACCATGACGTAATGAATGTACAACCACCACATCACCGCGACGAATGTGTGCCAGCAGACTACCAATTGTCGCCTGTTGTGGAGATATGGCTATATCGATGACATCGCTTTGTACCAGATCAACGTAGGCGGCACGATTGATCAAAGACATTACTTTCGGTGCGCCGAGACGCTTTGCCAGCATGCAGGAAATAATATTCGCTTCGTCCGCGTTGGTCAGCGCACAGAAAATATCTGTGTCATCAATATTCTCTTCAATTAATAAATCCTCATCAGCGGCATCACCTTGCAGGACGATGGTGTGTTTCAGTTCTTCTGCGGCTTTATGCGCCTGCTCTACATCCATTTCAATCAACTTGACCTGGTAGGTTTTCTCCAGAATCTTGGCCAGACGCATACCTATATTACCGCCACCTGCGATCATGACTCGCTTTACTGGTTTTTCTTTTTGTCTGACAGCCTTTAACAATGTTTTGATGTGCTTTGGAGCACCAATGATAAATAGCTCATCGCTATCCTCTATCAATGTATCGCCGTCCGGAATAATGGCAGAACCTTCTCTGAAGATGGACACAACACGGTAATCCACATCGTGAAGTTGCTTACACATGTCGGCAATCTTCTTACCGACAAGAATGCCGTCGGCTGCAACTCTAATCGTTACCATTTGTGCCTTGCCTTCGGCAAAATCCAGAACCTGAAGAGCGCCGGGAACACTGACAAGACGAGCAATATATTCCGTAACGATTTGTTCCGGGCTGATGAGTACGTCTATGGGTAATGCTTCCTGGGCGAAAAGGGCAGTATTATTCTGGTAGTCCAGGTTTCTGACACGGGCGATCTTGGTTGGGGTGTGAAACAGGGTATAGGCAACCTGACAAGCGACCATATTTACTTCATCGCTATTAGTCACGGCAATGATCATATCAGCATCATTAGCACCAGCCTTGGCCAGCACCGACGGATGCGAGGCGACACCAGTTATTGTTTGTAAGTCGTAACGTTCACTCAGAGATTGCAATAGTTTGGGTTTTATATCGACTATAGTGATGTCGTTAGCTTCACTAACCAGGTTTGCGGCTACGGAAGAGCCAACCTGACCTGCGCCAAGAATGATTATTTTCATACTTAAGTGTAAGCGTCAGGCTCTTGATTATTCATTGAGGGAAATAATATTGAGAATTTCCTTTCCGGGTTATTCACATCAGCAGATCAGTTTTTGATATCAATTCCAAGCGATTTCAATTTACGATACAGGTGCGTTCGTTCCATACCTACTGCTTTGGCTATTTTACTGACACTGCCATTGGCTTGTTTCAGCTGGTATTCCAGATAGGCTTTTTCAAAACGCTCTCTGGCCTCACGAAGTGGCATATTAAAGTTGTAGAGATCATCCGAATATCGCGTACTGGGTTGTTCGCCGAGAGAAGTTTCAACCTCTTCCAGTTCTATCGAATCATTGCTACCCAAGATTAGCAATCTTTGAATCATATTTTTCAATTCCCGAATATTGCCTGGCCAGCTATAAGTGCGAAGTCGGTTTTGAGCGGCGGTAGTGAAGTGACGGTAATTTAAACCATCCTGCTCAACAAAATAATTAACGTAAAATTCCAGTAGCTCGGGTACGTCTTCGAAATGTTCCCGCAGAGGTGGTATTTTTAAAGGAATAACATTTAGCTGAAAAAATAACTCATCCCTGAACTCACCTTGTGTGACTTTTTCGTCCAGTGAATATCGGGTTGCAGCAATAATACGTGTATTCAGGCCAATTGACTGGACTCCATCAATACGTGTAAATGATTGTGATTCCAGTGCAGAATGGAATTTTGCCTGGGTTGCCATATCCATATCCGCAATGTCTTTCAGGAACAGGGTGCCACCTTCCGCTTGTTGCAAATAGCCGGTATAGCTGGCGCCGTCACTTTCCTTACCGAATAACTCAACACCTGAGCCGTTGTCAGAAAGACCGGAAACGCTAACACTTACAAATGGACCGTCTTTGGATTCACTTTTGGAGTGCAGATAACGCGCAACAAGTTCTTTATCAGTGCCGGATTCACCGATGATCAGAACCGGGGTATTGTGATTGGCGATTCTTTCAATTTGCTCCTTCAAGTTCAGTATAGGTTTGCTTTTTCCTATTAGCTCAACAGAGCGTTGACTGTATTGACGAAGACGCAGGTTTTCACTCTGTAGCTTATTTCTCTCAAGAGCATGTTTAATAGTCAGGATGAGTTTTGCCAGCGACAGGGGTTTTTCCAGAAAATCGTAGGCCCCAAGTCGCGTGGCTTCAACGGCGGTCTCGACGGTGCCATGACCGGACATCATAATAACCAGCGAATTCAGATCTCCAGCGTCATTCCATTGCTTCAGCAAACTTATACCGTCTATGTCAGGCATCCAGATGTCGAGCAGGATCAAATCCGGATTACATTTTTCACGCTGAATATTTGCTTCTTCGCCGTTGCCGGCCAGATTTACCTCGAAGCCTTCATCTTCAAGTATTTCTCTGACCAGATTGCAAATATCTGGTTCGTCATCAACAACTAATATGTTTCCCTTGTTCATCTGATGTTCTTTTTTACTATATTATAGCAGTATATAAATTAATAAGATCGTTTGGAATCTAATCGTTTTACGAAACATTATTGGCTATCTGTTGCTGCATATTATCAGTATATTCAGTAGTTGCCATAGGTAAACGAATAACTGCACTGGCTCCTCCTCCACTGGTATTATTTTCCATCCAGACAATCCCACCTTGTTCCTCAATTATTTTCTTCACTATTGCCAATCCCAAACCAGTGCCTTTTGTCTTGGTGGTGACATAGGGTTCAAAAATATTACCGATTATATCCTCTTCTATTCCGGGCCCAGCATCTCTGATCCGAATCTCGATGAAATCCACACCCTTTTCGTTAATACGTTGTGTGCTAACTGTCAGGCGTGTATCAGGTAGCTCTGCCATCGCGTCAAAGGCATTTTTTAACAGATTATTAAAGACCTGACGTAAACGGTCAGGATCGGCCTTAATATTAGGCAGATCCGTGGCCATTTGCATTTCTATAAGGCTTTTCTCATCCAGGGTGGAATAGAGATCGACGACTTCCTGAATCAAAATATTCAGATTAGTAAACTCGGGTGTAGTGGTCGGAGAACGTGCATATTCAGCAAAGGTATTGACCATATCTCTCATGGTTTCCACCTGCTGGACGATGGTATTGGTCAATCTATCCAGAGTGTCGGCCTGCTCTTTTTCCATCGTATCCAGGTACTTGTGTCGTAAACGTTCGGCAGCCAGTTTTATTGGTGTTAAGGGATTTTTGATTTCGTGAGCCAGGCGTCTGGCCATTTCACTCCAGGCAGCATCGCGTTGACCCTGGATCAGCGCGGTAATATCGTCAAGCACAACAACGTAGACCTTTTCTTCAGTCTCGGTACTTAACGATAGTGAGGTGCCACTACACATTAATATTTGTCTTCCACTTGCTCCAAACAAAGTAATTTGCTCTCGCCAGTCACCACGCTTATCAAGATCAGCAGATATACTTGTTATAAACTTATCCAGATAGGGGTATTGAGAAGCTATTTCCGCTAATGGCTTGCCAATTAATATAGTAATGTCGGCAGCCAGAATTTTGCCACTACTTATGTTGGCCGTGCGCAATGTTTTATTCTTATCGAGTACCAGCACACCGGAAGAGAGTCGGCCAAGCACAGCCTCCAGATAAGTATGTTGCGCTTCTGCCTCTTCCTGGCTTCGACGCACCGCATCACGGGCGCTGCCAATTTTGCGAGTCATCTGATTGAAAGAGGCAACTAGAAACCCAAGTTCATCCTTACTGGTGACCGGTAATTGTGTAGTGTAATCGCCCTCAGCCACTGAGCGTGTACCTTCGGCCAGGTTTCGAATCGGTGCTGCCAGACGTTGAGCCGAATAAAATGCTGCCCATACCGCAGAGAAAATACTAAATAGTAAAACCAGCGTCAGTATCATTATGAAGCTTACTTTTAGCTGTTCGCGTAAATATGATAATTCCTTGTACTTTATATAGGAGCTTTCAACATTACCTGCAAGTTCATTAATGCGCGGTGTAACCGGGAATAATGCCAGAATTATGCGGGCACCATCGCCAATTTCCAGGGCAGGGACATTGACTACGACACGAATGGACAAACCCGAGTCACGTATCGTATCAAGACCTATATAACTGCTACCTTGTTGCACCTGAAACAAAATAGCGCCATTGGGTTGAGTAGGTACAAAACTAAGTCTGTCACTCGTGCTTGACGCAATAAGAGTGCCTTGCCGGGTCATTAGAGTAAATTCTTCAGCGCCCGATCTGATGCGATACTCGTCAATTTCAAATGGTACAGCGGCATTGCTAATTTCGGTGAATTCGTCCGCTATTTGCTCGGTTTGTTTGAGTATTTCCTTCATGCGTAAATCCAGAGCGAGTCGACTCAATTCAAGTGAATCGTCCAATGCCTGTTCAAACTCCAGATCAAACCAGTTATCGATACCGCGATGAAGAAAATCGAGCGAAAAATAATAAACGATCAACACCGGAGTGACAGAGAGTGCTGCCAGCATGATAACCATGCGAACGGCCATTCTGGAACCAGGTACTCGTTTGCGCAATTGGCGGGCCAGACGTCGAAAATTTAAAGCAATGAGAATTGTTAGTGCAAGCAGCCCGATAGCTATGAATAACAAAAGACCTGAGTAAAGCCGATCAAAATGCGCTGAGTTTTGCAGAGCCTCGCTCATCAATACGAGCGAAATCAACATAAAAACGAACAGGCCTATGCCAGCTATAAATATTAGTCGGCCGCTTTGCTTCATTTTACCAGCCACTCATACCAGGAACTTTCCGCTTGCCACTGAGGAGAGATGTAAGCAATGGGACGCATTGGAGGAGGCAGTGCTTCAATATTTAATTCCGACTTTATATAACCTATATAGGACGCATCGGCGTCGATAGTCGATCTATCAAACAGGAAACGATCATTGACAGCACCCAGTGCTCTAAGCGCTTCATCGAGATATTGAAATTGTTCTTTACGATCTGTGTTCAGGTTAGTGAGCAGGTAATGATCGCTGAGTGCATGGCGCTCTAGCTGAAAGCTGATTGTTTCATCCCTGACAACAGGATCCCATAACCAGTTTCGCTCACGTTTCACTTTTATAAAGATATCGATTCTCAGGGCGATACCATGAGCTAAAGCCGTTAACACTTCATCATCGAAGTTATATTCGATATTAGCATCAACCTGATAATGCTCATCGACCAGTGTACTGGTAGCAAATTCAATAGCGATGGAGCTGGCGTGACTTTGAATTGATATAGATAGTAATATCAGACCGCTACAGAGTAGCCTGATCGCGGCAATCCTGTAGCTCTTACACATGTTTTTTTTCCAGAACTGCATAATAGAAACCGTCTGAGTCATCCTGTGTCGGTAATGTCTGACGACCGTATTTCGTCGTAACACCCCAATTGGCGTTAATACTAATCAATTGAACATCATCGTACTTGTTAAGAAGCTTTTCAATCTGAACATCGTTTTCCTGCTTGAACATGGAACAGGTGGAATAAACCATTCTGCCCCCTTGTTTAAGTAAAGGCCATAAAGCAAACAGAAGTGCTTCCTGGGTTTGGTCAAGACTGACTAGTTGCTCTGGCTGACGTAACATTTTGATATCAGGATGACGACGAATAACACCTGTGGCA
>JABHFC010000293.1 GCA_018676275.1 Gammaproteobacteria bacterium
AAAATGCGCTAATCAAGGTGCGAGGAGTGTAGTTTGGTTGTTCCAAATGAGCGACGAGCCCCGCTGAGTGGTGCATTTTCAGCCTCAACCCGAAGGGCTGGGACTCTTTTTGCCTTCAACTGCGTTATCAGTCGCTTATGTAGAGTGACTACACGGCGCTCCTTCTGCCTTGCTGAAGGCAAAAAGAGTCACCAGCAGTGCCGAAGATGAAAGATAAACAGACCCTAATTCATTCAGGCTAATGTCAGGACGAGATATGCACAACTGTTGAGAAGACCAAAACTTTGATTTAGCATTTTTGCTGGAGATATGCTTTATATAGATCCCTGCTTGCCATTGGCTTTTCGCCAAGAAGTGTTTTTAGTGTCATACGCATTAATTGTTTGGCCTCTTCCTGGGCAGATCCTTCATTGAGCTCTTCTCTGTCCAGGGCAAGCAAGGTATTACCTGAAATAGAAATATATGCCGTATTCACCGGTTTGCTGAAACATGGACCATGGTCTAGCTTATAATAATAATCCTGTCCCCCTCTAATTGGCTCTCCGGATTCGACATCGTGATCCAATACCAAACCGTAACCCAGAGCATTCAGCAGGTGCTTTTCAAAATATCTCAGGGCCATCATTATTGGTTCAGAATGTGCCAGTCTGGTAAGAGCAACTAAATACGCTTCGAATAATTCCGGGTGAGATTCATGTTTGTGTAACAAGCGTATCAGTAACTCATTTAAATAAAATGCGGCAATCACCTGCTCACCTTTCAGATCAAATTCTGCTCCAATGGCATCAATTCCTGTTAAGGTTCCCATTTCACCACGACCTGCCCAGCTCACATTCAGACTTCTGTATGGTTGATAAAGAGCTTGAGTGTTTTTCTTATTACGCCTTCCTCCCTTAGCGACCAAACTTATTCTTCCATGTTTAGAGGAAAACAGATCCAGCAGCAGACTTGACTCGCGATATGAACGTTTATGCAGAATAAAACAGGAATGTAAAGCAACACGCATTTACGGAAACTTATCAGCTAGTTTTCAAAACCAAATTGTTTTAGAAGCCCAGGGTCTTCAGTCCAGTTCTTTTTCACTTTAACCCAGGTGCGCAAATATATTTTCTTATCAAACAGTCGCTGCATATCTTTTCTTGCCTGCTCACCGACAGCTTTCAAAACGCCGCCATCTTTGCCAATTACAATCGACTTTTGGCTGTCACTTTCCACCCAGATCATAGCGTCTATTGTTAAACCTTCTTTTTCTTCTGTGAATTTTTCAATTGTGACGGTAATTCGGTAGGGCAACTCTTCTCCCAATTTACGAATTAGTTTCTCCCGAATAAATTCTGCTGCGATATACCTTTCACTTCTGTCAGTCATTTGATCGTCGGGAAATTCAGCTCCCCCAGGAGGAAGTAACTTCTTAATGGCGCTTTCAAATTCTCCGATATTGATATTTTTCCCAGCCGATATTGGTATAACATCAGCAAACGACATTCGCTTTGACAGCTTTTCAATAAAGGGAAGCAAAAGTTCTTTATTTCGCGTGCGGTCAATTTTGTTGATGAGTAAAAGAACCGGGTTTTTTGTAGTTTCTATAGTCTCCAGT
Source organism: Gammaproteobacteria bacterium (assembly GCA_018676275.1). Taxonomy (GTDB): domain Bacteria; phylum Pseudomonadota; class Gammaproteobacteria; order Eutrophobiales; family Eutrophobiaceae; genus WLWS01. The sequence continues at coordinate 1,598 of JABHFC010000293.1, forward strand.
ATTTCCTCGTCTGCATCCGTCCACTTTAAAGACTCAACCATAAAAACCAGAACATCAATATGCAACAGTGCATTCGTGATTTCTCGCCTCATGTATCGGTTGAGAGAATCTTTATACTTGCTTTGCATGCCAGGAGTATCAATATAAACAACCTGAGATTGTTCATCTGTCTTGATACCTAGCAAACGTCGCTGAGTAGTTTGTGGTTTACGCGAGGTAATGCTAAGTTTTTGCCCGATAACTCTATTCAGTAATGTTGATTTTCCAACATTGGGGCGGCCTATTATGGTCACATAACCAAAATGAAATTCGCTGCTGTCCTTACTGTTATCCTGTGCGCTCATTGTAGATCGGATTCTAATAATGCTAATGCTTTACTGGCAGCAGATTGCTCTGCAATCCGTTTACTCTTGCCATCCGCACTAACAGCATGGCTTAAGGAATCTATCTGACATTCGACGGTAAAAACCCGGTTGTGCGCTTCACCATCTTCAGCTATTACTCTATAAGCAGGCAAAGGAAGTTTCTTTGCTTGTAAATATTCTTGTAGTTCTGTTTTCGAGTCCTTGCCTGTGTCTTCCAAACTTAAGTTTTCAAACAACGGTGTATATAATTTGCATATGAAATTGCGGCAGGTTTCAAAATCACTATCCAAATAAATTGCACCGGTAATAGCCTCAAGTGTATTGGATAAAATTGAGTCGCGCCTCCAACCTCCGCTTTTCATTTCACCAGTGCCCAGATACAGAAACTTACCCAGATCCAGTTCCTTTGCAAGATTGGCAAGGGTTTCCTTTTTTACAAGTGAGGCTCGCTGTCGGGTTAGAATACCCTCTGATGCATCAGCATATTTCTGATAAAGCGATTCGGCAATAACAAAACCCAGAATAGCATCACCAAGATATTCCAGTCGTTCATTGTTGACAGAACTGGCGCTACGATGAGTAAGCGCCAGTTCCAGTAATGCAGTATTTTTGAACTGATAATTTAGCTTGTTTGATAATTCGTATAGCGAATCATTCACCCGTCAACGTTTGGTCCTGTTAATGGCAGTTGTTTGTCATAGACAAGGACGAAATATATATCTCCAACAAATACATTCCGCGACTCATAACTTAAATGTAGTATTCTGGGTTGACCCTTTTTCTTGGGTTTTATTATCACCAGAGATTCCTTTATATTTTTATTATTAAAACGACTAATATTGGTAACCGCCAATGATTTCAAAAATGCTTTGCCTGCTTCCCTGTTTGTGAACGTGACAGCATTTGGTCTTGACGCAGTTGCATTTAGAGCAGAATCAACCTGAAATTTTTCGTTATAAAGAGGAAATAGTCTCAATACGATCAGGACTACACCACCAAGCAAAGCTAAGATAAATACTATACCTAACGCAGTCATGCCATTTTGTTTCTTAATCATTCTTCTCATCGTTTTACCCCTTTTTTCTTTAAAAGTATAAGTTATCGCAATGACGTTCCTATTCTAGTCCACTCCACATCCCAGCTAGGGAGATGCCACCATCGATTATTACTCCAGTTCATCCAGATATAAAATGCTCGCCCCATCAGGTTTTCGTCAGGAACGAAACCCCAAAATCGGCTGTCTTTGCTATTATCCCGATTATCGCCCAAAACGAAATAATGACCTTCGGGAACTATTTTTTCAACAACTTGTGACTGTCTTTGAGGATTAAGCAGGATTTTGTGATCAATTTCACCTGTTGTGGCCTCCAATAATTGCCATCCATTCATATTTCGGCCGGGTCCATCATCTTCATACAATCCATCATTTTTTTGCCTGTCAGCGACTCCATTGATATATAAGGTTTTCTCAAAATAAGCGACTTTGTCTCCTGACACAGCCACTACACGTTTGATAAATGGTATTCTGGGATCTTCAGGGTAACGGAAGACGATTATATCGCCTCTTTTGGGCGTGTTATTGGAAATAATTTTTGTATTGAGGACTGGTAGACGAATACCGTAATCAAATTTGTTAACCAGAATGAAATCACCTATCAATAAAGTCGGCATCATTGAAGCAGATGGGATGCGAAATGGTTCAAAGATAAATGATCGAAGCACCAGCACAATAAAAAACACAGGGAAAAATGAGCGTGCATAATCGACCATTAAAGGCTCGTGCACGACTTTATTACCATCCTTTTTATTATCAGATGTTACGGCAGCTTCAGTTTTCCGTTTGCTGGCAAAAAACAAGCTATCAGCAGCCCAGATAATTCCGCTGATAAAAGTTAATAACACCAATAAAGCTGAAAAATCGAAATTCATTATCGTCTATTCCTTGTTATTACGAATCTTTACCAACATGCAATATTGCCATAAAGGCCGCCTGGGGTATCTCAATTGAGCCAAATTGTTTCATACGTTTTTTTCCGGCTTTTTGTTTTTCAAGCAGCTTACGTTTACGACTAATATCTCCTCCATAGCATTTTGCAGTTACATTTTTACGCAAAGCTTTGACATTCTGACGAGCTAATATTTTAGACCCAATAGCAGCCTGTATTGAGACGTCATACATTTGTCTTGGAATGAATTCTTTCATTTTCTCTGTTAATTCGCGACCACGCCGTTCGGCCAGATTTTGATGGACAATACAGGACAAAGCATCAACACGTTCTGAATTTATCAATATATCAAGCTTCACAAGCTTCGCCGACTGATACCTGACAAAGCTATAGTCGAATGATGCATATCCTCGACTGACTGACTTTAAACGATCAAAGAAATCCAGGACAACTTCATTCATCGGCATCTCAAACGATAATGAAACTTGTTTGCCGACATAGTGGAGTTTCTTTTGTACGCCTCGTTTTTCGATACATAAAGCCATGACATTACCCAGATATTCCTGTGGCAACAAAATATCCGCGTTAATAATCGGTTCTCTAATTTCGCTAATCCGATCCGCAGATGGCAATTTTGCAGGATTATCTATATAGGTCACTTCACCAGCAGTAGTCTCCAGCTCATAGATAACAGTTGGAGCAGTAGTTATCAGGTTTAAATCATATTCTCGCTCCAGACGTTCCTGGATAATTTCCATATGTAACATGCCAAGGAAGCCACAGCGAAAGCCAAAACCCAGTGCCTGTGAAGTTTCTGGTTCGTAGTGTAAAGCAGCATCATTTAAACGCAATTTGGATAAAGCTTCACGAAAGGACTCGTATTCGTTTGAGTCAACAGGAAATAGTCCTGCAAATACTCTCGGTTGTATCTTTTGAAAGCCTTCCAGTGGTTCGCTTGCAGGGTTTGCACTCATGGTAATAGTATCGCCCACTGGTGCTCCTTCGATCTCCTTGATACCGGACACAACGTAGCCCACTTCACCTGCTGACAGAGTTTTTTGGGGAAACCGTTTCGGTGTAAAAACACCCAGCTCGTTTACTTCATAATCCTGTCCTGTGGACATGATTCGTATTTTTTTACCAGTTTGTATTTTTCCATCAAACACTCTGACAAGAGAGACAACACCAAGATAGTTGTCGAACCATGAGTCAATTATCAAGGCTTTTAATGGGGCATTGCTATCCCCTTCAGGTGCAGGGATTAATGTTACAAGCTGTTCCAACAGCTCTGCTACACCTATACCCATTTTCGCACTAATTTTTAATATTTCACTGGTATCAAGACCTATTATCTCTTCAATTTCCTGTGCAACACGTTCAGGTTCCGCAGACGGCAAGTCAATCTTATTTAGTACAGGAACAACTTCCAGATCCTGTTCGATCGCAGTAAAGCAATTTGCGACACTCTGAGCTTCCACACCCTGTGCGGCATCAACAATCAATAATGCGCCTTCACAAGCAGCCAATGAACGTGACACTTCGTAACTGAAATCAACATGCCCCGGAGTATCAATGAAGTTCAACAGGTAGGTAACCCCATCGGATGCCTTGTAATTTAGTGAGACACTTTGAGATTTAATTGTAATTCCTCTCTCCTTCTCCAGATCCATCGAATCCAGCACCTGAGCCTGCGTGCCCATTTCACGCTCAGTCAAACCACCACATAACTGGATCAAACGATCAGAAAGTGTGGATTTGCCATGGTCGATGTGGGCGATAATGGAGAAATTTCTTATATGTTGCATGCTGACTGCTATTTAAAACCTGTATTTATGTGGAAATAGGTGCCCGGATACTAATTATGGGCAAAGCGCGGGGGATTCTAGCCTATATGGTCAATAAACATAAACAAAAAATGGGAGGAATGGGAAACGAGACAAGTAATATCGCTAGCTATTATCTGAAATAAATGATTCCAGGGCTTCCGAGTCAAAAACTAATTCACAAATCTCTTTATTACCGCCTACAAGTACAGGCAATCGCGCACCATATCTATGTTTTAATTCAGGATCATCATCTATATCTATCAGATGCCAGGATATTCCCTGGGGCGGCAATATCTTTTCCAGTTTTTCCTGCATCTCACTGCATAACTTACAGTTTTTTGATGTGTAGAGAAATAATTCCTTTATCACCTTGCCCTAATTATCAGTCATTTTCAGAGCCAGAAATATTGGTGTTCCTCTACGTTGAATCAACACTGGTATAGATTTATTTTCAGGAAGATCTTTCAGTATCCTGGCAAAATCTTCCGCACTTGTGACTTTAGTATTGTTCAGCAGAAGTATCACATCGCCAGCACGCACACCGGCACTCTTAGCCACACCATCTTTTACCTCTTCAACGATAATCCCGTGTTCGGATAATTCAAGTTGCTTTCGCTGAATCTCAGTCGGTGTTTTAACTGTGACATTCAATCTATTTGAAACCTGATTATTTTCGCTATTTTGCGTAGCAAGTTTCAACTGTACATCTTCAGGCAATTTTTCAATTTCCACCTTCAATGTCCGGTTTTTGCCCCGACGAATTACCTCAACAGGAACAGAACTACCAATTTTGCTGTTTCCAACTATTGGCGGTAAATCTGAGGAAAAACCAATTTCCTTTTTATCAAAACTAATTACAACATCTCCAGCCTCAAAACCGCTTGCCTCTGCCGGGCTACCGGGCAAAACTTTGGCAATCAATGCTCCGTGTGGGCGTTCCATACCAAAGGACTCAGCCAACTCCCGTGTTACATCCTGAATCAGGACGCCTAACCAGCCACGAGAAACATAACCCTGTTCTCTTAATTGTTGATAAACGTTAACAACTACATCAATGGGCACAGCAAATGACAAGCCCATATAGCCACCGTTCCGACTATAAATCTGGGAATTGACTCCAATTACTTCACCTTTAAGATTGAATAGAGGTCCACCGGAGTTGCCCGGATTAATTGCAACATCAGTCTGTATGAATGGCACATAACTTTCATTAGGTAAGCTTCTACCCATAGCACTGATTATGCCCTGAGTTACTGAATGATTGAAACCAAATGGAGAACCTATTGCCAATACCCACTCCCCTACTTTCAAACTTTCAGAATTCCCCAGTTTCAGTGTCGGAAAACCTTTTCCTTTAATTTTCAATACAGCAATATCACTTCGCTTATCTGTGCCAATTATTTCGGCAACCAGCTCGCGCCGGTCTTTAAGGCCGACAATAATTTCCTGGGCATTTTCTACAACGTGATTATTTGTGATTACATAACCATCTTCGGAAATTATAAAGCCTGAACCCAATGATGATCGTTGCCCATTTGGCTGTGAGTCTCTTGGGATCTGCCCGAAATATTTATTAAAGAAATCATAGAAAGGGCTGTCTTCGGGGACATCCGGGATATTCAGATTGGGTGCTTGTGCATTGCTCTTTTTTAGACTTGTACTGATATTTACCACTGCAGCAGAATGCTCTTCAATCAATGGAGTGAAATCCGGCAATGACCTGGCCTGACTGACCTGGCTGCTTATTAGCAGGCCAAACACCAGTAATATATAGTTAATTTTATATTCCATATTCAATAATTCTCATCACAAATATATTATTCAGTTTTAAATGGTACTAGGGTTTTTACGTATGCCAAATAAGATTTTAACTCAAATCAACAGGTCACAGTAAACCAATCTGGTAGACATCAACCGCTGTGATGTCTTTTTGAGACTAACGATTCCCTGTTACAGAATTCGCCATCCGCTGCACAGTGGCCTGAGGCACTTCGCCCACTGCTGTCACTTGATAGCCATTGGCTACCTTTGCATAGGTGTTGACCCCACCCATCTTGGAAAAGCCCGCACTCATTCCAAGCTTGGCATCCATTTTTTCAATGAATATTGAAACCATTGCCAGACCATCTGAATAAACCATGTGGTCCACAGGCCTTTTGCTATCCACCATTGGATACATTTCATGATTATTTTTTACAAAGCCATCAGGCATCCAGCCTACTTTCCACTCACCAGTTTCCTTGTCTGTATGTTTTTTCTCTTTTGAATTATTGTACCAGGTGAATCCTGCACCATTTATAGAAGGTTTAAGCATTTCATCTGACACAACCTCAAGTATTTCCAGCTGAGTAAACATTATTTGTTCCAGCAACAAACCCGTTCTATTTTTTAATTCTGATTTAAGCAGAAAGTTATTTTGCTGATCAATCCAGAAGCTATATCCATAGCGATAGGCATCCTTTGGTTTAATACTTACCACCCATGTCAGTCGGCCGGCAACCCTGTCTTCGCCTAGAATTGAAAAGTGATAGTTGTTAACTAACTGATCTATTGATTCCGGCAATTGGGAAGAAAGTAATTCTCTGGGCCTGCTCTTTTCCACAACTACTGCCTGATCATCAGGGAATATGCATGTGACAGAGTCTTTATTACGAATCACTTCTCTTGCTGAGCCGGTCAGTGAAACGAGTCTTTCTAACTCCCCGTCTTCGTTAGCCCTGTGTATCAATCGTAATGTGTTCATCTGTCCGCCACGCTGATAAATAAAGACGCCATCGTAATTTAGATTGCGTACCGCATCAGACATATTATTAATCAGCGTCCGAGCTGACTGCCCCTGATTATTTTCTGCCTTGACCAGAGTAAGAGGTGAAAGAAGTAGCACAGAGATGAAACACGAAAGTAAACAACGGAGTCTGTCTTTTAATGACATCGTATTGAAGAAAGCAATCACCGGACTCATTACAAAAATGTTTTTCAAAAAATAAA
>JABHFC010000034.1 GCA_018676275.1 Gammaproteobacteria bacterium
GAAATAAAAACTGAACTTGATACCGATAAAATCGCCTATGATCACGACATGCCTATTGGGGGTATGATTGAGGTGCCGGCTGCCGCCATATGTGCAGACATTTTTGCTCGTCATCTGGACTTTCTTTCCATTGGCACAAATGATCTGATTCAATACACCATCGCCATCGATCGTGTAAATGATGAGGTTAACTATCTATATGATCCCCTGCATCCGGCAGTACTTCGACTAATAAATATAACCTTACTGGCAGGTAAAAAAGCCAATATTCCGGTGGCTATGTGTGGCGAGATGGCTGGCGAAACACAATATGCACCTTTATTACTGGGTCTGGGCTTACGTCAGTTTAGTGTTCATCCTGCTGGCTTACTCGAATTAAAAAAAATAATCACCGAGACTGATACCAGCACATTGAATGAATTAACCGAACAGGCACTGTCCGCTGATAATGGGGCTGATGTACTGGCAATGCTGGAGCGACAAAAACTTGATGTTCATTAAAATTATATATTGAGTACAGGGCTAATTTGGACTGTCACAAATAATTAATTTTTCACTCCCCTGATTTCCGTTCCCCTGACCGCCGTCACGCTGCTACACTTAGGCTCTACTACGATCTGGCCTGACGATGAATGCAATGACCTTACAAGAAAAGCTGCTAAGTGCACTCTCCGTAGAAGACTACGGACAGGTACGTGCTTTGCTGGGCGAATTGCATCCTTCGGAGATCGCCGATCTGCTGGAAAGCCTGCCGCCAAAAGTAAGAGAGACTCTCTGGGATCTGATTGAACCGGCACTTGAAGGTGATGTCCTGTCGGAAATTCAGGATGCAGTCCGGTCCAGTTTGCTCGAGCAAATGCACCCTAAGGAGGTTGCTGAAGCTACCAAGGATCTTGATACTGACGATGCCGCCGATATTCTTCAGGATTTACCGGAAGATGTGGTTGCCAGTGTGCTTGACTCCATGGACGCGCAAAATCGTGAGCGTGTAGCGTCCATCCTGTCTTATCCGGAAGATGACGCTGGCGGTCTTATGAATATCGACGTCGTACCTATCCGGGCAGATGTATCTCTCGATGTTGTCTCCCGCTATCTGCGTCAGCTCGGCGAATTACCCGAACAAACTGACAACCTGATGGTGGTTGACAGGGAAAATCTCTATCTTGGTGTCCTCCCTCTTGCAGATATTTTGACGAAAAAACCTGACACCAGCGTAGGCGAAAACATGATCAAGGAAACCGGGATTACGGCAGATACGCCCGCGCAGGAAGTCGCCCGAATATTCGAACAACGCGATTGGTTTTCTGCAGGTGTTGTGGATGAGCAGGGTACACTACTTGGACGTATTACCGTTGACGATGTCGTCGATGTTATTCAGGATGAAGCCGAACAAACCGTACGTAGCATGGCTGGCCTGGGTGATGATGATATGTTTGCGCCCGTATTAACCAGCGCGAAACGACGCTCTGTCTGGCTTGGGATAAACCTGTTAACAGCTTTTCTGGCATCCTGGGTAATAGGTCGTTTTTCCGGCACCATTGAGCAGTTGGTTGCGCTGGCAGTGTTAATGCCTATCGTCGCCAGTATGGGCGGTGTTGCAGGCAGTCAGACATTGACCATTGCTATCAGGGGTATCGCTCTCGGCCAGATTAGCAAAAGCAATTCCCGTACCTTGTTGATAAAAGAAATCGCCGTAGGTATTTTTAACGGTTTTATCTGGGCAGTTGTCGTCGCTGTTATAGCCGGCATGTGGTTTGATAATACTTCCCTGGGATTAATTATTGGACTGGCAATGATCATTAATCTTGTAATTGCTGCATTTGCGGGCGCATTAATTCCAATGACCCTGAAGCGCTTTGGTGTTGATCCTGCGATAGCCGGTGGCGTTCTGCTGACAACTGTCACTGATGTAGTTGGTTTTATGACTTTCCTCGGATTGGCGACATTGTTTTTGGTCGGCTAATTTGACCTATATACAGAACCTTTGTCATCCCAAAAATAAAATTTCTGTCGACCATAAATAATGCGACAAATTTTTTGCTGATTTAAGTCAAACCATTAGCCTAAGCTTGTTTATAATCTGACTGATGATATTGAGAAACTTACATGCATGATCTTAGCTATCTCGCTCTAATCTGGGTTGGGGTTTTTGCGGCTTCACTGATAGCTCACCGCACACGTCTAACGCCTGTGTTGTGGTATTTATTTTTTGGCTGTGTTTTTGTTAATGTGGGCTGGTTGCCACAGCACATGCCTGGTTTTATTGAAGGTTTCGCTGAAGTAGGCATTATTCTTATTATGTTCGCCCTCGGTTTCGAGGAAGACACCCGTAAATTTATCACCAGCATAAAACGCAGTTGGGGCATCGCTTTCTTTGGTGCGCTCGCACCATTTTGCGTTGCCTATTCTGTAATCAGCTATTTCTGGCACGATAGCAATATGGCTTTACTCGGTGGCCTGGCAATGACGGCAACCGCTGTTTCGTTGACCATGGTCTCTTTAAAAACAGAAGGATTACATAGAACGCCTGCGGCTACCGGCATAATGACCTCTGCAGTGCTGGATGATATTGCTTCGCTCGCTCTGGTCGCCATCATGGTGCCTGTCGCCACTGGCGAAGCGCCAATGAGTGTCGAGGGTATTGCTTTTGTTCTTGGTAAAACATTGCTGTTTTTTATATTTGTTATTATTTTAGGTTGGCTTTTATCTGCCGATGCCAGTCCTCTGCGCAAGCTACCTCTGCTTGGTCGTTTTAACTTACGTTACCTGCTTGCCCTGGCCGATGGAGAACAGGCAACCCTGGGTATTTTGATTATTGCTCTGCTTGTGAGTCTGGTTGCTCATTATTTTGGCTTTCACCCTGCCGTGGGTGCGTATATGGCAGGTCTGATCCTGAAGGAAGAATATTTTGTTTTTCACCAGGATAAAGGCGTTGATTTTCATAAAAACAGCCACGCGGTAATCGATAATGTTGCCTTTTCCTGGATTGGTCCGGTATTTTTTGTTGTGCTCGGCACAAAGTTAATATTCGACGCTGATATCTTCATTTCTGTATTGCCACAAACAATATTACTTACGCTGGGGCTATTTACTGCACAGATATTATCTGCAGGCCTTGCCGCGCGCTTTACCGGTGGCTTTGACTGGCCGTCAAGCTGGATGATTGGTTTTGGTATGCTGGGCCGTGCAGAGCTGGCCTTTGTGGTAATGGACATCGCCTACGTCGAGCACCATATATTCACTGACGAGGTGTTCTACACCTTGATGTTCACTGCTTTTTGGCTAAATGTAGCGGTACCACTAACTATACGCTGGTGGAAATCACGCTTTGCTCATACAGTCGCTACCTAGAATAGCTGATAAATATATTTCGAGAGAGGATAGTCTTCATGTATGTACGCCCACACGAGTTGTTCAAACGCTTTCTGAATGGCTTCAAAGCACAACCTGCCGCCTCTGTTGTACATTCCCTTGCTACACCACCAAAACTTGGAGACTTTATAGACGCTCTTGATCCCGAATTATCTCTTGACTGGTCATCAAAAGATTTCCAGGGCTTGCCCTCACTGCGCGAAAAAGTAGTTTTACGTACAGGTACAGATTCAGAATGCACTATCGATAATGTACTCATCACAGCCGGTACCGCTGAGGCCAATTTTTTGACCATAAGCCAATTAGTACAACCCGGTGATGAGATTATTGTCGACGTCCCTGGATGGCCACAACCACTGGTGCTCGGCGAAGCAATAGGTGCTGAGGTGCGGCGCCTTAATCGAAATGAAGATCGGGCATGGCGCTTCGATATAGACGAACTGGCTGAGTTGGTAAGCGAAAAAACAAAATTGATTTTTTTGTGTAACCCAAATAATCCAACAGGCCAGGTCATTACTGAGCAGGAGTTACTCAAGGTTATCGCTCTTGCAGAAAAAGTTGGCGCTTATGTTCTTTGCGATGAAGTCTATGCCGGACTGGAATGGAGTGGCGAATCGATTCCGAGAGTTGCAAATTTATACGACAAAGGTATCAGCACCGGCAGTGTGTCCAAAGTATTAGGGCTTCAGGGTTTACGTACCGGCTGGTTAATTTGTCGTAATAAAAACCTGGTTTTCGATGCCATGGTTTTGCGCGAAGACACCAGTGAAATAATGAATATTATGGGCGAGGCTATAGCCGATATTGCATTAGCTGATGATTATTACCTCACTGCGATTAAACAAGCACTCGATGCTGGCAGGCACAATCTGCAATTAGTAGATAATTTTATTCAAAGCCACTCTGCATTGGACTGGCACCTGCCTCCCGCGGGTCTTATTGGCTTTTGTCATTTGAACCTTGATATTGATTCGGTTGAATTTGCTGATCTTCTTATGCAGGAACCATGGTCCACTTTTGTCATGCCTGGAACAGCTTATGATTACCCTGATCATTTGCGTCTGGGCTTTGGGGGAAGCGCTGGCGCCGGAGTAGCCGATGGTCTGCAGCGCATGCATCAATTTCTGGAAACCTTATGAGCAGGACTATGACCACTAATAAAAATATTTCTGAATTCCGTTCCGACACTTTTACCATGCCAGACGAGGCAATGCGTAAAGTTATTTATGAAGCAGAAGTCGGTAATTCTGGCTACGGCGAAGATCCAAGCGTTAATGAGCTCGAAGAAACCATTGCCACATATTTTGGATCCGATGAAGCTATTTTTTTACCCTCAGCAACAATGGCCGGACAGATTGCTATCGCCGTATGGGCCCGACCCGGTGATATGGTGCTTCTGGAAAAATATGGACACAGCTACTATTTTGAAACCGGAGCCATGTCAGCAATTGCCGGTGCGCAGGCACATCTGCTTGACGCTGAACGAGGAATATTAAGCCCCGATGATATTGCCGAACGAATCGTTCACCCGGAAAATCCCTATGCACGTACTGCTCTCATAGTGCTGGAAAACACATCGAATTTCGGAGGGGGCACTATTTATCCACAAGCCACCCTTGATACTATTTTCTTACTCGCGACAGATGAAAAGCTTCCTGTGCATGTTGATGGTGCGCGTATTTGGAATGCTCTGGCCGCAAATAGTGATTCTGATCCGAAAAAACTAATCCATTCAGATGGTTCTATGTCTGTATGTTTTTCCAAGGGGCTCGGTGCTCCGATGGGTGCAGCCCTGATCGGAAGCGCAGACTTCATACAAGAAGCCCGTCGAGTCCAGCTAATGCTTGGCGGAGCAATGCGGCAAGTCGGTTTTATGGCCGCAGCTGCATTATATAGTTTCCAAAATAATCGCAAACGTCTGACGGAAGACCACGATAATGCCCTGTTTCTGGCAGAGTCCCTTGAGGACATTGAAGGTATTGAAATTGATCTTGAAGGCGTACAAACAAACATGGTTTATATTGACGTTATTGAGGGCGTGGCTAAAGCGTCCAGCCTTGTTTCACAACTTGATGCTGCCGGTATTCGAACCCTTAATGTAGGTTCCCGAATTCGATTTGTTGCCAGTATGCTAGTTAATCGCAGTGATTGTGAGCGAGCAGTTGAAGTTTTTAGAGAATTAACTGGCAGTAATTAACTACCGGTGCCAATCACTTCTGGTTGGAGTGAACGTTAATTTAATTGATAAACAGACTGTCTAGTCTATTTTTGTGGCTGGGGTATAATACCAACTTCAGAAGAAAACAGAAAAAATGGGCTCACGGGAAACACAAACTCTTATTATAAATACGGCATTGCAGCTATTTAATGAACATAGCTCTGGTGCGGTTTCTACTAATCGTGTTGCCGAAGCTTGTGATATTAGCAAAGGCAATCTGCATTATCATTTCAAAACAAAGAAAGAAATAATTCAGTCAATTTTTAAATGTATATCTGATGAAATGAATGAGAGCTGGTATCAGGATCATCTAGATCCAACTGTTTCGCATATGGCGGAAATGTTTGCCCGCCAGTTATTGTTGATACACAACTATCGTTTTTTTTACCGGGAAATGCCTGCCTTGCTACGTTCTGATCCTGTTCTTCTCAGACGATATCAGGAAACCAGAGACAAACGAATGACAGCGCTGGAAGAATATTTTTCGGCATTATCCAGATCGAATGTACTGGATTTTAAAAATAATGATGCGTTAATTGACTCCTTGATTGTCAGCACCTGGATTATTTCTGACAACTGGCTGAACTACATTGAATTTAAAAAGTACGAGGCAACCTCTGAAAAAATTCTTGAAGGATATGTAATGATGCTGGATATATTTCGACCCTATTTTACCCAGCCATGGGACGAAGTTCTCAGCGAATCTCTAACTGCCATCAAAGATGCTATCGACAATAAATAAAATTTTACCAGCTAAATAGTACCCACTGTGGGACAACAAAATCGTCATAAATTGTGCTCATTCGTGCTTCCATTCGTCCATCACCATCCTTATCAACAAGATAATAGGGTTTACCTATTTTGGGTGTGATCTTGGCCATGTACATTCTGCCATTTAAACGATATTCCTCAATGGTGGCCTCACCTTTTCGAACAATTGTCACCTCTGGCTCTATAGCCTGACCGCTTTGCAGAGGATCAGGCAGATCCGGTGGCAAGGGTGCATCGGCAAATTCCTCTTCTATTACATCTTCTGCGTAGACCTGCCCGGTAAAACCTATAGTCAGCGCGATTATATAAAGTAACTTTTTCATAATTAGTTTTCCCGTTACAGTTGCTTCTAATTTTCCTGTTCTACTTGCTCAGGAAAAAGATCATTATCCTTGTAGTACTCAAGAATAGCATCAATTACCTGTTGCGGCTCTTCTACTACTTTAAACAATTCCAGATCTTGCTCATCAATGGCGCCCTGATTAACCAGTGTTTTTTCAAACCAGTCAATTAGACCGCTCCAATAATCTGATTTAACCAGAACTATTGGAATACGTCGACTTTTACCGGTCTGTATCAATGCCAGAATTTCCACCAGCTCATCGAGTGTGCCGAACCCGCCTGGCAGTACAACATAAGCGGCAGCATATTTTACAAACATTACCTTGCGAGAAAAAAAATGACGAAAATACAGTGATATATCCTGATAGGTGTTAGTAATCTGCTCTTTCGGCAAGAGGATATTCAATCCCACGCTCTCGGCCTTTCCCGCGTAAGCACCCTTGTTGAAAGCTTCCATCAAACCGGGTCCACCACCGGAAACTATACTAAAGCCTTCATCTGACAGGCCTCGTGCAATTTCTTCGGCGAGTTGATAATAGGCATGATCTTCACTAAATCGAGCGGATCCAAACATACTAATGGAGGGCTTGATATTGGCAAGTGTCTCAAAGCCGTCGACAAACTCGGCCATAATTTGAAAGACTTTCCATGAATCTCGAGTCAGATCGGTTTCATCTATCATGTGTTGGGAAGAATGCTTGTTATCGGTCATAATGAGCTTCTCTATTAATTTACCCCGATCCTATCATTTATGGCTGCAAACTCACTTCTACTTGTGGATGGTTCCTACTATTTATTTCGCGCTTACCACGGCATGCCTGATTTAACCAATGCCGATGGAGAGCCTACCGGAGCAATTTACGGCGTGATCAATATGCTGCGAAAAATACAAAGGGAGTTTATTCCAGACTATTTCGCAGTTGTGTTCGATGCCAAAGGCAAAAATCATCGTCACGAACTGTTCCCCGAGTACAAGGCGAATCGCCCTCCGATGGCGGATGATCTGCGTTGCCAAATTGAACCCATCCATAACATTATCAGAGCCATGGGTATTCCATTATTGATTATTGATGATGTGGAGGCCGACGATGTTATAGGAACGCTGGCGAAGCAGGCTGAAGCGCAAGGTCTGGATACAACTATTTCCTCTGGCGATAAAGATCTGGCACAACTGGTAAATGAGAACATTCGTTTATTGAACACTATGAGTGATATAACTCTGGATCCTGAAGGTGTGCTGGCGAAATTTGGTGTCCCGCCAGAAAGAATTATCGATTACCTGACCCTGGTTGGTGATAGTGTTGATAATGTCCCCGGCATCCCCAAGGTCGGACCTAAAACCGCAGCAAAATGGCTTAACCAGTATGGATCTCTGGAGCAAATCATTGAGCATGCCGAAGATATCGGCGGTAAAGTAGGAGAAAGCCTGCGTGACAACCTGGATCAAATCCCCTTATCAAAAGAACTTGTGACATTGAAGCTGGATGTAGAGCTTGAACTCGCACCCACTGACCTGCTTTGTGATGAACCCAATGAAGAAGTGCTGAAACAGGAAATTAGTCACTGGCAAATACGCAACTGGCTGGCAGAACCTGAAAAAAAGGACAAGCAAAGCAAGACTGATGAAACGAAAACTGAACATTCCGGGGCAGGATCAGACAACGACTCGAGCCTTGAAGCCGTGTCTACAAGTAATGCCAGCTACGAAACTATTGTCACTGAAGAGCAGCTTGAGCA
>JABHFC010000294.1 GCA_018676275.1 Gammaproteobacteria bacterium
CATGCCAACATTACCTAGTAAATAGAAACGGCCTTCATAAGTTGAGGGAATATCATCAGCGTTGTTCAGAATATCGGCAATCAGAGCATTACCTTCGTCAGTTAAAGATATTTTTATTTTTTCGGATTTTTCGTCATGAACAAGCAGCGTTTCCTGCGTAAGATAATATTCTTCCAGCTCAGTATTAATATCTAAAAAACGTTTGCGTATCCATTCGTCAAGCGCTTGAATTGATGACGACATAATAAAATCTCCAGGTAATGGGGTGTCTTCTCAGGGGCTTACTAATATCTGTAATCGTCAGATCTACGACGCCCGCCAATTTATCATATCAACTATATAATGGACATCGATCAATCCATCAGAGATATTATTTACTCTGAAAAAATAGTAAATTAGTTTAATTTTCTACTCAGGAGAAAGTTTATGAAATTCAGCTGCATGATATGGCCACATTCAGGCAATGTCGTCGAACCTGTAGTTCGTCTTGCTCAAACAGCAGAAGCCTGTGATTTTGAGACTGTTTATATTGGTGACTCGCAGATGATCTGGAATGATGTCTGGGTGGTTCTGGGTGCCTGTGCCGTTGCAACAGAAAAAGTCAGATTGGGTACCGGCGTAACCAACATGGTGACACGCCATCCTGCGGTGACAGCAAATGCTGTTATGACCTTGAACATGTTGAGTAAAGGCCGCGCGGTGCTAGGTGTAGGCGCCGGCGACTCTGCCGTTCGTACAGCGGGTTTATCCCCCGCGCGTTTACCGGAAATCCGCAAGCGCATTGAGTTCATGCGTGCCCTGCTACAGGGTCAGGAAGTTGATGCCCTGCAATGGGATGTAGATAAAGAAGAGAATACCTGGGGTGCCGAATCCCTCGTTCGTCTTATTGGTGCAGAGGAATGGGGTAACGCACCTATTCAACTCGCATGCATGGGACCGAAATCAGTAAGAGCCGCGGGTGAGATATGTGATGGTGTAATTGTTGACGGACATATGGGCGGTAACGCAGAAGGTGTACGTAAAACAGTGGAAACAGCTATTGAAGGTGCTGAGAGTGTCGGCAAAGACCCTTCAACTCTACGTTACATCGCTGCCATTGATGCCGCCATAGATGATGATCGAACTAAAGCTCTCGATAAAGTCAGGCCGACTGCGGCACGGAACATCGCCAATAAACCATGGTTACCGGATACTCTCGGTGTGGATCATGCCGATGTGGTGAAACAGGTAACCGAATCATATAAGTTTTATAAACATCTCGATCTCACCGCCAAACACAGAGAACTTATCCCTGATGAAGTCGCCATGAAATGCTGTATCGCCGGCACGCCTGAAGATTGCATTACAAAAGGAAAGGAACTGAAGGAAGCCGGTATTAACGAAATTTCTATTTTCATCACCTCACAGGATGAAGACGGTTCTCACAATGTCTTACGTCGCTTTGCAGAAGAAGTTTTTCCGAATATATAGTTAAGGAAGTTTCGATTAACTAACTTTGGCGTCATTCTGGCATTCGAGGGTGTCGCTAAAGGTCATTACCGCGAAGGCGGTAATCCAATAAGTGTTTGAAAAAATTAGATTCCCGCCTGCGCGGGAAAGACGACACAGGGGTGTTGCTACACCCTCATCCACCAGTATGACGGCTCATTTATTTTTTTGACTTAATCAGGCGTTCCCTAATCTAGTTATGAGGTACGTCTCTAATAAAAATATGAGAATACTGAACTAGATTCGCTCAATTACCACTGCGATACCCTGTCCCAGCCCTATACACATTGTTACCAGTGCATAGCGACCACCTGTGCGTTCGAGTTGACGCATAGCTGTCAATATGAGTCTTGCACCTGAGGCGCCCAGAGGATGACCAATTGCAATCGCGCCACCATTAACGTTGACACGTTCATCATCAAATGGAATTCCCAGTTGTTTCAGGCAACCTAGCACCTGCGTTGCGAAGGCTTCATTAACTTCGATTACATCGAGATCCTTCAGTGTAATACCTGCACGTTGCAAGGCTTTTTGCGATGCCGGTACTGGCCCCAGACCCATTACCCTCGCTTCGACACCGGCAATGGCACCAGCCAATACTTTCGCCCTTGGTTTCAGTCCAAGTTTGTCACCTATATCTTTACTTCCCAATAACAATGCAGCTGCGCCATCATTAATTCCCGAGGCATTTCCTGCAGTCACAACACCATCTTTAAATAGCGCTTTCAGATTACCCAGTTTTTCAAGCGTGGTCTCTGCACGTGGATGTTCGTCTTCGGCTACGATTATGTTGGCTGCTTTTCTATTAGCGCCTGGCGTTTCTACGGCTAGAATTTCTTCTTTATAAAAACCATCAGCTTTTGCCGCCGCATACTTCTGTTGAGAAGCATGAGCGAAAACATCACTATCCTCACGATTAATATCAAGATCTTTGGCGATGTTATCTGCCGTTTCCGGCATCGTCTCACTGCCAAACTCTTTATAAAAACGAGGGTTTGGAAAACGCCAGCCAATGGTAGAGTCCTGTAGCTGCTGATCACGTCCATATGCCGATTCGGCCTTCGACATAATCCAGGGCGCACGACTCATGCTTTCCACACCACCGGCAATGAACATTTGACCTTCGTCACTTTTAATCGCACGAGATGCGTCTAGGACGGCTGCTGCGCCACTTCCACACAGGCGATTGATAGTGATGCCACCAACTGAAACAGGTAAACCACCTAACAGACCGGCATTGCGCGCAATATTTCGGCAATCTTCACCAGCCTGGTTGGTATCACCGGCGATAACATCTTCAATCAAACTAAGATCAAAGTCTGATCGACTTACCAATGCGCGTATTGTTGTTGCGAGCAATTCATCTGGCCGTATTTTCGCCAGTGCTCCGGCGTGCCGACCTATCGGAGTTCTGATGCCATCATAGATAATTGCTTCATTCATTCGATCTTTCCTCTTCTGGTATTTTTAAACTTCATTCATTCAAACTATATTTCTTCATCCAATAACGATAAGCCAAGTTGAGCCCTTCTTCTTAGCCAGGGACTGGGTCTATAGCGTGGATCTCCATACACAAGCTGCAAATTCTCTAGTATGGTTAAAATGCGCGATGCTCCTGTTGCATCCCCCAAAGCCAAGGGTCCCTGGGGGTAGGCAAGTCCGAGTCTTGCACCAATATCAATGTCTTCAGGTTTAGCTATCCCCTGTTGGGCAATGTCACAGGCAATATTGACTATGGTCGCTATAATTCTTTGACCAATAAACCCACCACTATCCCTGATAAGGGAAATCGCTCTGCCTGACTTTGCAAAAGCCGCCCAACTTTCGTTTAGCACCAACTCAGATGTCGCAGGATTGCTCATTAATGTAAGTCGCTTGTCCATATTAAATAATGCATCAACAGCTATGGTTCTCTCCGCTGGTAAGTTTTCGTTAACAAGTGCTGTGCTTACATCGAGACCCAGCGGTGTCACGATAACTATACTGTCCTTTGCAGGTGTAGCAGCATCATCAATAGTTACTTCAGCCTCTTGCAGAACAGCAATTACTTTGGAAGATAATTCTTCATTGTCGCGACTAATCCAGAATGAAGAGTTTACTTCAAGTTCAGGTACAGCTGGTTCTGCACTTTCAATTTTGTTCCCGTCTTCATAACGATAGAAGCCCTGCTTCGTTTTGCGACCAAGCAAACCTGCAACATATCGACGACGTTGTAATGGTGTCGGTCTGACACGAGGCTCCTGAAAATATTGATTGTATACCTGCTCAGATGCCGGAAAAGTAACATCAAGTCCGGTCAGGTCCATCAATTCAAATGGTCCCATTCGGAAACCGAGGCAATCCCGCATAACTTCATCAACCACCTGCACATCGGTAATATTTTCATGCAAAACTCGAAGACCTTCAGTAATAAGACCACGACCGGCATGGTTAACCAGAAATCCCGGAGAATCATTTACTAACACCGGGGTATGACCAAGGCGTTTGCTCAGCGCCTGTAACTGTTCAACAACAGCTGCAGATGTTCTGATTGCACTGATCACTTCCACCAGTTTCATCAGAGGCACCGGGTTAAAAAAATGAAAGCCCGCAACACGATCCGGAAGCCGGCAATTTGCAGCAACTGAAGTTACCGATAATGAGGAAGTATTAGTTGCCAGAATACAATCGTCTGAAACAGTCGCTTCCAGTTGCTTAAACAATGACTGTTTTACTTCAATGTTTTCAATTATCGCTTCTATAACAAGATCAGCATCTGCCAAATTTTCCAGTTCAGAAGATTTACTTATGCAACTTTTACTTATGGCAAGTTCTGTTTCACTCATCCTGCCTTTTTCTTTTGCTCGCTCCAGCATTTTATAAACAAAGTCGACGGCATCGTTAACGACCGCTTCATCAAGATCGTGCAAGATCACATTTATACCGACACTGGCTGCCACCTGGGCAATACCTCGACCCATTACACCGGCGCCAATAATGGCAATGCTCAATGGGTCTTTGGAGAAATTTTTCATTATGTTTATTATTTTCTATGCAATAGTTTCGCTATGCGAAATAGTGTGTTATATATAGAGGCCAATTGTGAAACTTATTTACCCAAAAGTAAAATTGTAGTGATAATTACTTTGCTGATGAATACATAATGACAGAAACACAACAAATTCCCCGTGCCGCTGTAAAACCACTGGTACTCGACTTCGAATCCCATGGCATCGGTAAACGATCCGACAGAAAGTTTATTACCTCATTGGCAAGGGGGTTGGAAGTTCTTCGCGCCTTCCAATCCCAGTCAGGTAGCATGAGTAACAAGGAAATTTCGGCATTAACCAATATCCCTAAACCAAGCATTACGCGCCTGACTTACACACTTAGTGAAATGGGTTACCTTCAGCAAAATAAAACCGATGGTAAATATGAATTAAGCGCAGGGATTCTTTCCCTTGGTTATCCTTTACTCAGCGGCTTACGTATTCGTCATCTTGCTCATGATCATATGGCAGAACTGGCAAACAGTGCTGGTTGTACAGTCGCACTGGCCTCACGGGATCGAATGAGTATGGTCTATGTGGATGAGAGCTGCGGAAACTCTTCTACAAGCTTACGCCTGGATATTGGCGCTCGTATTGAAATTGCACGTTCTTCCATTGGTCGCGCCTGGCTCGCTGGTCTGGCTGAAGATGAAAGACAGGAAATGTATCTGCAACTTGAATCGGCCTATATTGATGAGTGGCCAGAGTTAAAAACTCGTGCAGACGATGCCATGGATCAAATTAAGGAACGGGGTTTCTGCCTGGTTGATGGGGAATGGCGCAAAGACACGCGAACTGTTTCCGTTCCTCT
The DNA here is from genome assembly GCA_018676275.1 of Gammaproteobacteria bacterium. Taxonomy (GTDB): domain Bacteria; phylum Pseudomonadota; class Gammaproteobacteria; order Eutrophobiales; family Eutrophobiaceae; genus WLWS01. The sequence continues at coordinate 5,329 of JABHFC010000294.1, forward strand.
TGTTTCAGAAGATGGTAAAACTGTTATGGCGATAAATTGTGGCGGACCAACTTTTGCGTTGTCGGTAGAAACACTGGAAAACGAACTGGGTCCACGACTCCGACATATAGGCGAGAAGATCTCGCTGTTTCTGGGAAAATAAACATGGCCGGACCACTTGCAGGAATACGCGTTCTCGATCTAAGCAGAGTCCTTGCTGGTCCCTGGTGCACACAAATTCTGGCTGACCTGGGTGCCGAGGTTATCAAAATTGAACGACCCGGAAGTGGTGATGATACACGTCAATGGGGCCCACCCTGGCTAAAAGACAAAAACGGTAATGAAACCAGTGAAGCCGCTTACTACCTTAGTACAAACAGAGGTAAACACTCACTAACAGTTGATATATCTGAGCCTGAAGGATGTGCTCTCATCCATGAGTTGGCAGAGATTTCCGATATTTTTATTGAGAATTTCAAGACCGGTGGTTTAAGCAAGAAAGGTCTCGGCTACGAACAGATCAAACAAACAAAAGAAGACATCATTTACTGTTCCATAACCGGTTTCGGACAGGACGGTCCACTTGCCAACAATGCTGGCTACGATTATTTAATCCAGGCCATGGGAGGTCTGATGAGTATAACCGGCGTGGCCGATGGCGAACCCGGAGCAGGTCCGCAGCGGGTTGGTGTTGCTGTCGGTGATTTAACAACCGGAATGTACGCAGTGATTGCAATCCAGGCAGCGCTTCATCATCGAAACATGACAGGCCAGGGCCAACATATAGATATGGCCTTACTCGATTCGCAGGTTAGCTGGTTGATTAACCAGGCTTCAAATTATTTTGTCAGTGGCGATTGTCCGGGCCGCAGCGGTGCACAACATCCTAACCTGACCCCCTACCAACCTTTCAAAACGAAAGACGGTTACGTCATTATTGCTATAGGTAACGACGGTCAATTCCAGCGCTTTTGTAAGGAAGCTGATTCGGATGAACTCGCAAATGATGATCGTTATAAAAGCAATCCAAAACGTAATGCGAACCGCGCAAGTTTGATTCCAACAATGGAAAAGATCATCTTAACTCGCAGCAGTCAGCAATGGATTGAATCCTTACAAAAGGTTGCCGTGCCCTGCGGACCAATAAACTCAATCGAAGAAGTTTTCAACGATCCCCAGGTACAACATCGTGGAATGAAGATTGCGTTGGACCATCCCCTCAGTGGTAGAGTTTCCGGTGTTGCCAACCCGATCAAGTTCTCAGAAACGCCCATTGAATATAAAAAAGCACCGCCCATGCTGGGCGAAGATACAAATAATGTACTGCATGAAATACTAGGCAAGTCAGACTCTGAAATTCAGGAACTGGTTAAGAAAAAGATTATTTGAATGAACAAGAAAATAAAGTCGTGCTTTAGGAATCCCTCGGTACTTCTTGAATAATAATTTATTCTCCGACCCACTGGTTCGTAGACTGGTGCTCTGAGCGTAGTGTTACCGAAAAATGAACGAGGTGCATGTGCATAAACGAAGAGGCTGCTGTGTCCGTGTTAATCTTTTTGTCATGCACGATTATAAATTACTGGCATTTGCCCCTTCCACTTTAACCACACACTTTCATTTAATATAAGTTCAGTTATAAAATTTCCGACATTGACTCTACTTGTTGTTCCAGAATCGAAAATTGCATTTCGAAGGGGAGATATATGCACATTGTATTCTGTAACTTCTTTCTCATCGCTTAGAGCATCAGGGCGAACAGCAACCCATTCAATCGCATTATCATTTTGACCGATTTGTGTACGTAAAAAGTCTGCTGCCTTTTCATTATCAACATGCGGAGGCAACAGGACTCTCAATATTGCAATGACAATACGCTGACTTAATGGAGGTATCTCGGGAATATCTCGATTACTATTCCCCGTTGTATTCATAAGGATAACTTTAATCGCATCCCCAGAGTCATTAGATTTGATAGCGTTGCATATACCTTGAACGGTATCTGTTACAAGCAAGCGAGGATGACCAAAGATACCTTTAAACGTAAGGTTATGGCCGAGACAAGAAACAACAGCATTGCAGTCTTTAATATGAACCGCCATTTCAGAGCTAGTTAGCTTATCTACGGAGGCTTGAATTATGTATAAGTTCGGGTCGTCAGCTAATGCATCGAGCGAGCGAACTATCGCATTAACCTCAACACCTCGCTCAAGTAACTGTTTGACAACAAGACGTCCTGTCGCCCCACTTGCACCGACAACTAAAGCTTTCAAAATATTTTCCTTTGATTAATGGCAGGTTTCAGCACAAGTGCTCTTTAACCCGGAATATGGCGCGTCGCGCCAATGCGTTCAGGATTTTCAAGCTCTAATGCTAGCGGGTAAACCTGATGCTGACATGCTCGTTGAAGATAGATTACTTACCGAGGTTTTCGTACCAGCGTAAATTTTTGCTGTAATGCCCACCGCACACGATGTCCAGGCGTTCATCACGATTTAAATCGGCGACATTGCAATCGGTACCGCCCATAGTGTCGTCTAACAAGTGGCGGCGCCAGCTCGTTGCTGTGTCGTCGGTGGCATAATAAACGTAGGTCTCAAAAACGTCCTCGCGATTACCGAGGATGATTTCATCGCTGCCGTCGCCGTTTAAATCGCCGATGGCCAGTGCATGAATGTATGTCAAATCATCCGCGATCTGATAACGAGTCCAGGCAGTTCCGTTTTGCAGATAAACAAAGGCATGACCACTATGGAAAGGTTCGACCGTCAACAAAAAACGACGGCCATCCACCAGTTTGCCGACCCGCACGTCGCTGGCTCCACGATCAAATTCAGTCGGTCCCTTAAATCCGGGCACCAGAAGTTCGCTGGTCCATTGTAAACTACCCTCCTTACGCTGCGGTTTATGCAACCATACGCCTTGCAGACCGGCAGTTAATACCTCATCACCGGGCAAGTCATCGAAGTCGACTGCAGTCATGCCATGCACATAACCCACTATGTCTGACTTGATAGAACCTTGATGCTGTCCATCCGGCGTGTAATACACCAGCGGCGTCGTGCCTGGATAGACTTCGAGGCTTTCGGCCGAACCGCCGACGACTGGCGACACGACTAATAAACGGTCGCCGCTACCGTCTATGTCGATAAATTCCACCCTGTGTGACATTGATAGTCGATCGAACAGGCGTTCTTGCCATAGTGCACTGGTCGAGCCTTGATGTTGCAGCAGAAATAACTCGCCGGAAGCCTTTTCCACATCAAACGGTGTAAAGCCGGCCGCGAGTGCGATTTCCGGAATCCCGTCACCATCAAGATCTTGCGCGGCAGTCCATAAACCGACAGGCGGCGCAACTTTGGTGATCACATGCCGTTGCCAGCCTGGATTTTCAAACCAGCTTAGTCTTCTCTCTTCGAAAGATGCAATTGTCGGCAAGATGTCAGGTAAGCCGTCACCATTCATATCAACGATGCGGACCTGATAGATCGGAATGCCTTGCGAACCAACCTGATGCACTTTGAATTTTACCGCCTCGACCGCTATGACTGCCTGGATTGAAAGAGCAAAGGCTAGCAGCGCGATTACAACAAGCGAACCGTATTTTGGACTTGCAGGTGTCAACATAAGCGTATTTCTGGTTGAGGCAGAGACAGCCACCTAGAACGCTGCGTGACTGCTTTTGTGCCTGATTTGAGTATCAGAATATTACAGTCTACTGAGTGTATTTTTAGCAGATTCATATTCTTCCAGACCAAGCTGATCAATTAAATCCACCCTGTTTTCATAACTACCCGGGTCTACAGGTATACCACTGCCATCAGCAATTCTCACCATGCGTTGAAAATTTGAGGCAACGCCCGATGCATCTACCAGTTTATTAGCACCCATTTCCTTTTCCAGTTTGTCCCGCACCAGGGCAAGTTGTTCAGCATCTCTCAACATGAATACGTCGGCATACTCTATCAACCTATGCGAGTGCTTTAGACCAGCAATTTCTTTACAATTTGGATCAGCCAGGCCTTCCAGATCGATGGTTTGTCCATCAGCTTTGATACTCTCACGGAGCATATTGGCATGTGAAGAAGTTCAGTAAAAACAATCATTATGAGAAGAGACCCTGGTAGCCACAACCTCCATCTCAATTCTTGATAGGCCGCCGTGAGGGCAGATTGTCCAGTCACCCACGATACTGTCATTAGTGATGTAGTGGGAATTAAATAGATCCATCAAGCTCCGAACTTCATCAGGTGCCAGACCCAATGCACGGATAACGTTGGCGCCGTATCCGTTCCATATATCGGCTTCCGGTCCTTCTTCTATGAAGTTCGGCAGCAATGGTACCCACGCGCCACCATCATATGATGCATTTTCAGGCAGGTATCGTGTTGGCTCACCGGCTTTAGGCTCGGGTAACTCGTTGAGTGGAATACCAAGCCCGCGACAAAATTCATCGACAGCGAAAGTATGTACAATCGTACCAAGAATTTCGACATACTCCTCCGGTTTCAAGCCTTGACTCATCACCCCGTCAAACCAGTTTTTAGTTATGCGCGCTGAATCGGTCACGATGCGATGGACCACTTCAACGATCACATCGGACAATTCACTGGATGCAGTTTGGTGCTCACCTTCAACTTGATAGGGGGAAAGTGCTTCTTTACGCCGTTGACATAAATCACAATCGTGTGACTGCCGGATTTCCTTCGCGATAGCAACTTTTTGCGCACCAGTGAACCAGGCACCCGGAGACGCCAATCTTTCCCAAAAACGATTATGGGTCTCGGCAAAATTAGCGCGAACAGGATAGTTTGCATTACTATAATCAATGGCAATCATGACGAATTTTTTACCCAGGCGTGATAACTCTGAAAATAATGTTCCGTTTGTAGATTATATTGAATAATTAGATTAATTACCCAATCAATATTAAGAGAATGAATTGTAGAGCCATCAAAAAGCACCGTTCAACATACCCAAACCCGATTGAATTTGAGGTGAACGATTTACTTGAGACCGGCTTGGAGGACGATGAATATCCTGGATGGATTTGGGTTAGGTTGGGTGATGGTAATGAAGGATGGGCGCCCAAAGAGTACATAGAGATCCTGGATAATTCGAAAACGGGCATTGCAAAGTCTAAATATTGTGCGCGCGAACTGGATATAGAAGTGGGAGATTATTTGCAAATCGAAAAATCACTTTGTGGCTGGCACTATGTCATCAATGTAGATGGTGAAACTGGCTGGGTGCCTCAGGAATGCATTCAATCCACATAATGTGGGGGCCTTAAGGCGAGTTAAGTTTTTTTATGACTTAGATCACGTCACCGGGAACATGCACATGACCTTCCATCAATATTCGTGCACTGCGACTCATTATCACTTTGCTGGCGCTCCACTCACCATCGACCAGCGCCGCTTCTGCACCCACCTTTAAGGTGCCGGAGGGATGTCCGAAACGAACGGCATCGCGTTCACCGCCACCTGCAGCCTGGTTGACCAATGTACCTGGAATAGCTGCCGCTGTGCCAATAGCCACCGCTGCGGTGCCCATCATCGCATGATGTAGTTTGCCCATAGACATTGCCCGGACAAGTAAATCTACATCACTTTCTAAAATCGTTTTACCACTGGATGCTGTGTACTTTGCCGGGCCTGCTACGAAAGCCACTTTTGGTGTGTGTTGTCGTTGCTCTGCCTCGTTGATATCTGTAATCAGCCCCATTTTCATGGCCCCATGTGCGCGTATGCTTTCAAACATAGCCAGGGCTTTCTCATTGTTATTGATGTCGTCCTGCAATTCCGTACCGCTATAACCAATACTATCTGCATTAACAAAAATTGTCGGGATGCCTGCATTGATCATCGTCGCTTTCAGCGTCCCCACTCCCGGTACTTCTAAATCATCGACCAGATTACCACTTGGCAATAAGGCGCCATCACCATCAGCCGGATCAAGAAATTCAATCTTGATCTCTGCGGCCGGAAACGTCACACCGTCGAGTTCGAAATCACCGCATTCCTGCACCTCGCCTAAGGTCATTGGTACATGAGCAATAATGGTCTTGTTAATATTGGCCTGCCAGATACGCACCTCTGCCATACCCTCTTGTGGGATCCTCGCCGCATCCACCAGACCCTTAGCGATAGCAAAACCACCCACTGCTGCACTCAGGTTGCCACAGTTACCGCTCCAGTCGACAAAGGGTTTATCGATGGATACCTGGCCGAAAAGATAATCCACGTCGTGGTCGGCCTGACTGCTTTTCGACAGAATCACGGTCTTACTTGTACTGGATGTGGCGCCACCCATACCGTCGGTATGTTTAGCATAAGGATCCGGACTACCGATAACACGTAGCAGCAAGGCATCACGCTTAGCACCCGGTACTTGCGCGACTTCGGGTAGATCACTCAAGCTGAAAAATACACCTTTACTGGTTCCACCACGCATGTAGGTAGCAGGGATTTTTATTTGACGTGAATGAGACATATGCTTTATTCCTTTCGAATTTTATCAAGCGGCGTTTTCTGATTGCAGAAAATCCTCTGCGAAACGTTGCAAGACACCACCGGCAGCATAGACATGCACTTCCTCTGCGGTATCGAGACGACAGCTCACCGGGATCTCAATAGTTTCACCGTTGGCACGTGTCATCTCTACGCTTAGATCTGCTCCCGGCGAGATCTGACCGTTGACATCATAGGTCTCGGTACCATCGATTGCATAGGTGTTACGATTCTCACCGGACTTGAACTGCAGCGGTAGAACACCCATGCCGACCAGATTGGTACGATGGATGCGCTCGAAGCCTTCTGCCACGATGGCCTCAACACCGGCCAGGCGGACACCCTTCGCCGCCCAGTCACGGGAAGAACCCTGACCATAGTCTGCGCCGGCGATAATGATTAATGGTTGCTTACGTTGCATGTAAGTTTCGATGGCTTCCCACATGCGACTCTCTTTACCTTCGGGTTCAATACGGGCCAGTGAACCTTGCTTCACTTCTCCATTCTCATCACGACACATTTCGTTC
>JABHFC010000295.1 GCA_018676275.1 Gammaproteobacteria bacterium
CTGAAGAAAAACAAGGTCGATGTAAAAAAGGCCAGTGCCGCATTATGTGAAGAGCGGGCGGTAATGGAGTTATATTATTGCAAGGGACCTGACAACGTGCGTACGGAGCTTTGTTTTGGCATGGTTCAGGACTACGTTAGCTTTGCTCCTGGACGCGGGATCAGCGGTTTCAACACCGGGGAGTTCGGTCTCGGTCATATTGTGCTGACCAGCAGCAATCGCGAAAAGACGCTGAAGTGGTACCGGGAGAATCTGGGCTTTCTGCTGAGCGACCATATATTCTGGGACGGAATAGAAGCAAGCTTTCTGCATTGCAATCCTCGTCATCATAGCCTCGCCCTGACAAACCCGGTACCGGGCACAAAGGGCGGAGACATACTGCATTTTATGTTTGAAGTGAACTCCATGGATGACGTAGGACAGGCTTATGACCTGATTAATGAACAACAATATCCACTGGCCATGACACTTGGCCGTCACACCAATGACCGCACAACCTCTTTCTATGTATACAGTCCTTCCGGCTGGTGGGTCGAATATGGCTACGGCGGTCACCTGATAGACGACGAAATATGGGAACCAAAATTTTACAATTCACCGAAGATATGGGGCCATGAAATGTTACCGCCACCTGAAGCTGCGGACGATAAACCAAAAGGGCATTGAGGAAAAATATATGACATCAATCTGGAATCACCTACAAGGGGTAGAGTTTAAACAAAGTTACTACAACGCAGGCGGTGTAATGACGCGTGCCATAGAAGCAGGCGAAGGGCCGGTTCTTATTTTTTTACACGGCACCGGTGGGCATGCGGAAGCCTATTTAAAAAACATAGAAGCACACGCTAAACATTTTCATGTCTATGCTATTGATATGGTCGGACATGGTTATACCGATGCGCCGGATATATCCTACGACATGCAATGCTATGTCGATTTCATGAAGGATTTTCTTGATGCGATTGGCGCCGAAAAAGCACACATTTCAGGCGAATCTCTCGGTGCTACCGTCGCTTCCTGGTTCGCCCTTGCTCATCCTGATCGTGTCGACAAAATCGTTATGAACACGGGTATGATGCTACCGCCCGATGAAGAAGGCTCCAGGGAATTGAACGATTTACTGGAACGAAGTCGCAAAGCTTCCGGAACACCGGACCGTGACATGATACGAGCGCGTATTAGCTGGCTGATGCACGATGAAAAAGATGTCACAGATGAGATTGTCGAAGTGCGTTACCAGATTTATCAACAACCGGGACGCGCGGCAGTAATACGTACTATTGCTGAACAAAGTATCGGTGCATTACTGGATCCTGTGGAGCAAGATAAATGGTACAACCCCGATTTACTCAAAGCTCTACCCTGCCCTACTTTAGTACTCTGGACTCGCTTTAACCCGGGTCAGTTGGTACACCTGGCTGAAGAAGGTGCTGCTCTTATCCCGAATAGCGACCTGGTCATCCTCGAAAACAGTGCTCACTGGCCGCAGTGGGAGGAAACTGAAGAGTTTAATCGTGCGCACGTAGACTACTTACTCAAGTAAGCAGATCGTACAAACAATTTATTCCTTATTTTAAACTTCCTGTGATCAGGCACGAGGTGAATACATAATGAGTGATGTAACAAAAGAATTACTCGACGAAACACAAGGCTATGTTGAACAGGCCAAAGCTAAAGCGGCAAAGGCGAAAAAACCCTGGCAAACCTGGCTGGATGCCGAGTGGGGTTTTCGTAATCACTGGTACCCAGCATCTCTTTCCCGTGATCTTGGTGAAGGCGATTCAAAAGGTATTGAATTACTCGGTGAAGAAATACTGGTAACCCGTCAAGAGGGTAAAATACGAGCACTTGAAGATCGCTGCCCGCATAGGGGAATCCGATTTTCGTCACGACCCTTATTTTATACGAAAGAAACCTTAACCTGCTGGTATCACACATGGACCTTTGATATCGAAGATGGCAACCTGCGCACCATCCTCAGCTCGCCCGATTCAAAGATGATTGGCAAATGCAGTCTTAAAGTGTATCCGGTGGAAGAACGCAAAGGAGTCATATTTATCTTTGTAGGTGATATTGAACCACCGCCCTTACATTATGATGTCGCACCGGGCTTCCTTGATGATAATGCCGTTGTCTATTGTGCCGAACCCTATGATATTAATTCGAACTGGCGTCTCGGTTGCGAGAATGGATATGATCCAGGCCATCAGTTTATCCATAACTGGTCCGAAATGTGTATTAATGCCGGCATGCATACTTCTTACGGCTATACTTCGACAAAAGAAGATGTACTGGATACAACACGATATGTGGAACTGGAAGATGGACCAAAAGGTTTTACTCGCAAGGTTGAAAAAACCACATTTAGACATGAAGCATCTATCCCATTAAAGGATGGTAGTAAAAAAGATCTTATGCTGCCGCTTGCACGCGGAAAAAGTAAGGAGGAACTTGATCAGTTAACCGCCATTATACGTCTTGGAACTGTTGGTCTCTGGATGCCTGCATCTCTGAAAGTAACAACCTTCCCGGCACCGCATTGCACACATTATGAATTTTATGTGCCAAAAAATAAGGATGAGCATACTTATTTTCAATTTGGAGTCATTCATACAGACGATGAAGAAGAAGCGGAACGCTGGCTTGGCGAGGATGGTCGTATCATGTGGGAAGTCCCCGCAGTACAGGGTTTCACAGTAGATGATGCTTTCGCCCGCGAACAAATGCATAAATACTATGCTGAAGAGGATGGCTGGCAACGCGAACGTCTGTTTCAGCCGGACGTCGAACTTACTATGTGGAGACAGTTTGCCAGCAGACATGCCCGCGGTATTCAAACTGAAGACCATTCACGCGGTTATTTCAAGCGCGACTGATTATGTCTGACGCATACAGTAAGCGCACCTATGGTGGGAAAGAAGTTGGGTTCGGGTCAAAACCAGCCATCGCTGTCGTTGATTTCCAACGAGGTTATATTGATGACAAGTTTGCCATGGGCGGTTCGGCTCTTGTCGATGGCGCGGTTGAAAACTCGGCCAAACTACTGAAGCTTGCACGTAGCAAAAACATTCCTGTCGCCACCTGTGCCATGGCATTTCAGAGTGAGGCCGATATGCCTCACTGGAAAATTCCTGCTATGTACAATGGTGATTTTTTTCATGGTAGTGACGCAGTTGAACTGGATCCGCGTATTTACGATCCGGATTATGACTTCCTTGTTTATAAATATGCGCCTTCCATATTTTTTTCATCAGCAGTTCCCACCTTTTTTAACAAGCATGGGGTAGATACAGTCATTGTTTGTGGATGCATTACATCAGGCTGTGTCAGGGCTTCAGTGGTAGATAGTTTTTCCTATGGCTGGCGCACAATAGTGCCAGAGGAATGTGTTGGGGATGTTGAACAGGCACCACATGATGCTAATTTACAGGATATCCAAAGACGCTATGCTGATGTCTTACCACTGCAAAATGTCATGGATTATCTGGAAGGTTTTTGATTATTAAATAAAGTTTCAAGCCAGAGCCCATGACTGAGCAAAATATCACCTCTGTTAAAAGCACCGACAAGCTGCACACCCAGCGGTAAAGCATTATCTTTTTGTGGGTAAGGCAAACTAAGACAGGGTAAATGTAGAGCGGTAGCCAGTCGATTGAATACCGGATCGCCAGTTGCATGCAGACCCTCAGGCGCCCTACCCGGTGAAGCTGGTGTCAGAACCAGATCGAATTCACTGAAAACTTCGGCAACTTTTTGCTTAAGCTTTTTAAGAAAAGTTCGAGCAATTTGTATATCTTTTTCACTGTAGCTCATCGCTATCTCATAATCTTCAAGCAACCTGTCCGAAAAGTCGCTTTTATTTTTCTCATAAACTTTCTTTAAACTTTGAACACTTTCACTCAGCATAATGATTTTATGAGCACCATTAATATCATTAAACTCTACTGATAAGTCCACAATATCGACTGTAATCTGATTGTCTCGTAATACCTCTGTCAAATTCTCAAACATAAATTGAGTATCTGGCTCTGCCTGTGACCAATAAGGTCCGTGTACTAATGCAACTGCTTCAGGTCGTATTGGATGCTTATCAAAATCCCTGTCAGCAAGCACTTCGCTTAATAAAATAATATCGCTGACAGAACGCGCGAACCCACCAAGCGTATCAAAGGAAGGTGAGAAGGGATGAATACCAGAAATCGGGAAACTAGCAAATGTTGGCTTGAAACCCACTACTCCACAAAAACTTGCTGGCCTGATAATTGAACCGGCCGTTTGTGTTCCCAGAGCAAGAGGTACATGATAATCCGCCACCGCAGCTGCTGAGCCACTGGAAGAGCCGCCTGGTGTATGCTTAAAGTTATGAGGATTTCGTGTCTTACCCGGATTTAAATAGGCAAACTCCGTTGTCACTGTTTTGCCGAAAATAATCGCACCCGCATTTTCCAGACGCTCTATACATGCTGCATTTATTTCCGGTTGATGTTCATGATAGAAGGGTGAACCATAAGATGTTGGCATATCGGCTGTATCAATAATATCCTTTATACCAATCGGGACTCCCTGTAAGGGTTTACTTTTTCTTTGTGAATCTCTATCTCTAGCCTGGCTTCTTACCAGATCCTTATCAACATATTCCCATGCCTGCACTGAGCTTTCGCGAAGCTCCAATCTGTTCAGGCAGGATTCTGCGAATTCGAGTGATGAGATATCTCCGCACTGAATAGCTAAAGCAGCCTCTTTGGCTGTATACCTACTCAATTTCTCAGACATTGTTTATTGCAGAAACCAGGTGCACTTTAAATTTAGTAATAAACGTCTTAACAATTACTCAATTAAGATCATTGAAAAATCTTCTGGAAGTAATTACTAATTTTGATCGTGTTTGAAAATACTGCCTTCTTTCATCACGAATACCATTTGCTTAAGGGCAGTAATGTCCTGCAGGGGATCACCGGACACCGCAATAATATCGGCACTCATACCTGCCTCAATTTTGCCTATCCTTTTCCCCATACCAAGGTGGTCAGCTGTATTGATAGTAGCGGTTTTTATTGCTTCTGCTTCGCTCATGCCAATTTTAACGAACCACTCAATTTCTCTTGCAGCTGATCCATGTGGAACCACTCCTGTATCTGAACCTAATGCAATTTTAACCCCTGCTTTCCATGCTTTGGTAATGTTGCCTGGCCACTCTTCCAGAAAAAGTTTTAATCGTGGCTTAGCTTGTGGTGGCACAGTTTTAATTCGATTTACGAGGATATCGTGGACACCAAGTGTTGGTAGCAAATAAGCATCGTTCTTTTTAAACAGACGAATTGAGTCTTTATCCAGAAATGAACCATGTTCAATTGAATCTACCCCAGCCTTAAGCGCCGCATTAATACCTTCAGTCGAATGTGCATGCGCGGTAACTTTTAATTCAAGCCCATGTGCTGTTTCGACAATCCCTCTGAACTCATCTTCCATAAAAGATGGTTTGTGATGTTTACCGCCGGTTCGTTCCGAACCACCACCGGTAGCATGAAGCTTGATAAGATCTGCACCCTGTCGAAACTGTCTACGCACCGCACGGCGGCATTCTGCCTCGCCATCACATAGGCCGGAAGAAGTGAAATTCTCAAGCAGCTGGTCCGGCGCGTCCAGAAAATCACCATGACCGCCTGTTGGAGATATAGATGAACCCGCTGCGAGGATTCTCGGGCCCGCGATATCACCTGAGTTTATTGCATTACGCAATACGATCACTGGCCAGGAATTAGCACCCGCATCCAGATCCGCGACAGTTGTAAACCCCGAATTAATCGTAGATCGTGCATTAATAATTCCGGCTATCAATGTTTCCTCACCTGACTTTATCGGATCCCTGAATGGTCCGCCATATTCAAACATCAAATGAACATGTGCATCTATAAGACCTGGTAAGACAAAGCTATTTTTTAAATCAACAATCTTAATACCGTCCTGCAAAATACCCATTTGTTGGGCGGATAGAAAGCCATCTTCAATTCGATCAATTATTCCATTTCGAACCAGTATACTTTTATTCTTTTGTGGAGATTCACCGGGAACACTTAACAATGTGCCTGCATGGATAATAGCCAGACTATCTGAAGCTGAGTCGGTATCAGTTTCTGCATTTATGCATGTGCAGGTTAAAAGTAAAGACAGAAAAAAAACAAAAAAGGATTTAGAGTTTTTCATAACTGGATTTTTAGTATTGGTAATAATGAAAAATTAATGCGTTAAATAAAAACACCCCGTCCTGTCAAAAAACGGGGTGATTATATTTATTGCAAAGGTAAAATATTATTCGGCTTAGAATCGTTTGCTAACACTAACTCCAACAGTTCTTGGCATACCGCGACTTAATTGATCCGGTTGTACTCGATCAGGATCAATATTCGTAACAACCGTTTCATCAAACAGGTTTCTGGCAAAGATGTTCATGGTCCAGGTATCCAGTTCATAACCAAGGTTCAGATCGACGATGGTATATGACGGTAAAGTACTCAGTGACGCGCGCGATGAAAATTCGTTGGCGCTGCTGCTAACATGTCTTACATCAGTACGGACATAACCAAAACCATTCCAGATTGGCACACCATATTCAACAGAGCCTGAGGCACTGAACTCAGGTACATAAGGAGGCTCATCTCCTTTCACATTCAGTCCGGTAACCGCGTTCTTAACTTCAGAATTCACGTAAGCAAAGCCAAAACGCAGGCTCAAGGCTTCACTGGCCTGATAAGCAAAATCACCTTCAACTCCGGTGTTTTCCACTTTGCCAGCATTAAATCGATGGAAAAACCCGCAGTTCAGATTGATGTTTGATTGGATATCCTTAAATTCATTCAGATATACCGCCATGTTGGCTGTTAATCGACCATCTAACCAGCCAGTTTTGGCACCAATTTCATAATTGGTCAGACCATCTGAATTGAATGGTGCCGCTATTGTCGTTCCCAGTGATGTGAGCTGCGCACCGCATACGGCTGGTACAAAACCATTAACGCCACCGAGGCGAAAGCCTTCAGAAAAAGTTGCATAAACCATGTGGTCTTCTGTCACATCGTAAGACACTTCGACCTTCGGCACCCAGTCACTTTCCTTGAGAACACCCTGGTCGAGTGAAATGCCGCCATTGGCGGGACCTGCCGCCCAAATAGACACCTCATTTTCGTAATCAAACCAACGGAAACCAAGCTTCAATCTTAGTGCGTCTGTGAAGCTGTACGTTGCCTCTCCAAATACCGCGAACTGATCGGTCTTTATAGATTCTGTTCCATCAAAAGCCGAGTTCTCGACTGCACCAAAACAGGTGCTGACGAGGGTGCCGCAGAGGTTAGGCGGAAACGCGCCTATGCTAGTGAGGAATTCGAAGAAATTATTGGTTTCCGTAGTGGGCTGCGTTTGTCTGAACTTCCTTCTGTTGGCTTCGTAGAAGCCACCAATTATCCACTGTAAGGGCGATTCGTAATTAGAAGACAAGCGTATTTCTTCGATCTTAGTGCGATATCTCGTGTTGTTCTGGAAATCGCTGAAAGTTGTCGGTATAGGTGTTACCGCCTGGACCCGAAAAGTATCATCAAGGCGGTTATCCAGTTCCATATCAAATACCGACGTGGCTGAAGTCAGGTTAACAGCACCAAAATCGTAATCGAAAGTGAAATTGAAACCAAGAAACTCATTTATATAAGAGTCTTCAACAACTTTTACCGTCTGCAACTCATCGGTAACAGCGGCAACACGGGCATCACCAGGTGTGGGTATATATTCGTCCGGGCGGCCTTCCGCGTCCAGCTTGTTATACATGAAGCTTGAATTGATAGTGAGCTTATCGCCGTAATAGGCAACCTGTAGCCTTCCACCTATGGTTTCCTCAGTATTATAATCCTCCTCCTCCAGACCCGGTGCGACATTATCAATGAAGCCACCTTTTGAAGAACTATAGCCGCTGACACTCATGGCAATTTTATCGCTCAGGGGCATGTTTACCGATCCTTTGAAACCAAAATTCATGTCACCATCTTTGGTGAAAGAGGTATCAGCACCGATTTTGCCAAAGACTTCTTCAGTATCCGGTTTTTTTGTAATGACACGAACTGTGCCTGACATCGAGCTGGAACCATACAAGGTGCCTTGCGGGCCGCGTAGCACTTCTATACGTTCGACGTCCACGACACCCAGATCCGGATTAAATCCTGCCAGGGAAATCGGCATTTCATCAAGGTAAAGCCCTGCCAGGGAACGAGTCTGGGTTGAGGTATGAATAACGCGGTTTGAATTGACTCCGCGAATAACGATCTGTGACTGACCGGTGCCCGAACTGACGGATGTCAAACCAGGAACCATTTTAATATAGTCTTCAAAACCTTCTGCCAGAGTTCGTTCCAGAGTCTGTGATGAAATTGCCTGAACACTACCGGCGATATCTTGAAGTGATTGCGCACCACGTTTGTTTGCGGTAACCACTATTTCTTCCAGCGCCCGCTTTGCTGTGCAAATAAACTGTTAGAGCTGAAAAGAAAAAGAATAAATGATGTTAGAAGTAGGTTTTGTTTCAACATTGTGGATCCCCCGATGATCTACCCGATAAAAGTTCGACTATGTTAGCCTATAGATAAGAAGCAATATAGCTGTATATTTTAAAAAATACAGAGTCGTAGTTTTAAAACTACAGGTTAACTTGAGGGAGAGAGATGTTATTCTTTTATTTATCAGATATTTATATAATTAAACAAGCGTTTGATGGTTTGTGTCTTAAAAATCGTACACTACGACTTTCTCCACTTTACCCTTTATATATTGTTCAACGAATTCAGTATGAACAGGATGGACAAGATAATCTTTCATATCTTGTTCCGAATTGAAGATCATCACATTTCCAAAATCAAAGCTGTCATCAACTGTTTTTCTTTCACTTTCAATCGCACTACCAATTTCTAAAGACAAGACCTGTGGGATCTCACGCAATCGCTGATTAGCCTCAAATAATTTGTGCATATAGTCTTCTGTTCGATATTCGGGTTTTAACCATGCAATAACGACATGAGTAACAGTTTTAGCTCCCGTCCCCGATGCAATGCAAAGCCCCGGCATTAAGATAGTCGTCAGCAGAAGTAAAATACTTATTCGTTCTATTCCTCTCATATAATTCACCTTATGTATTTTTTGATCTTGCTTAACGCCATTGCATTTCTATAATTTCAATTGCTTCTGTGCCAGCATTCTCAAATTGATGACTTTTAGCTCCCTGTTGCCAGAGAAATTCTCCAGCTTCAGCGGAGATAGTTTTACCGGCACTACTATAATATTTACCATCCGAAACATGCACCTGTGTGAACGGTAAATTATGTTGATGGATCCCGGTTTTTTCCCCTGGCATTAAACTAATACGATAAACACGCGCATGTGGTTTTTCCATAAGCATTTCCATACCACTGATATCACCTTCCAAAGGTTCAACATCGCTCGACACATCATTTTTAATACCAATACCTATTACATGAAAAGGAGTCTTACCAATATTTCCCACACGATGAACCTGAGGCAAACTATGATTGTCAGAGCTGAATCTCAGGTCCCCCGTTTTGACTTCAACCTCACGTCTTTTTCCTTCATAAGGCTGCGCCCAGACCCTGGTTCCCACTATCGTCACATAGAGCAAATCAATTTTATGTTCGTGATAGAGACTTTCATATCCGGGCGGCAAATTAACGTTCAAAATAAAGGCATGATCGTTTTCAAATACCAGTCGATGTTTGGGTTCCTCGTAAACTGGCACCCACTCCTGGGAAAAGCCTGCGAAAGAAAACAAAGTCAGGACCACAGCAATAAGTCCAGGAAGTAAACTGGATTTAACTATTTGTCGAGCTACTAAATTGCTTATATTTATTCGATTAATCATAGCAAACGCCTTAATTGAAACTAGTGTATGGATACTCAACATTCTAATATAGATAATTAGAAGTAACAGAAATTATTACTTCGTTATAATCCCTGTCGTCATTCGATTAAACAGCTTAGACTATGCTAATTCCATATTCTGAATGGGGAAAGCCTTTGATGATTATCCATACAAGTTTTCGATTAGCCATATTCACTCTTCTATTGACCAGTCTCCCGCATGGTGCAGCGCAAGCTAAAGATGAAAAAAATATTTTAGATAGACCTGCGAGTCATTTGAACACTATTTTTCACGTAGGGTTATGGGTTGAGAATGTGGATGAGATGTTGGAGTTTCTTTCTGAATTTATGACATTCAACATCGTCTTACGGGCAGCGCGAGAATCAGGAGGGGAAAGGGTGATCCTGAGTGATTCACGTGGACAGAAAATTGAATTGCTCTCAGATCCGGAAAATGTAAAGCCCCATCCTGACTTTCCCTTACATCCACAAGGTCGTGTGGCCGGAGTTGCGCATTTCTCTATATGGGTTGAGGATGTCCTTAGTTTGAAAAAGAAGCTGACTGCCTCAGGTTATGAAGTGTTGGGACAGATACCTGCAGACCCGGCAACTGCTTACGCTAATATGAACGGAAAAATGTATCGCATATTGTTCGTACGAGGTCCAGGCGATGTGACATTTGAATTATTTGAAATTAAAAAATAATTCGTGAGATTGTTGTTTTCGAGATAAGCCCGACTGAATGAATACAATCAGACTAACGAATGGTTTATAAACCGCTTGCGGTAGATACCAATTGACCTAACTCACGCTTCAACTCCTGCACTGTCAGTTTCATTTGCGGTGTATTAACCAGGTTATCTAGTTCATAGGGATCCGTTTCCAGGTCGTAC
>JABHFC010000296.1 GCA_018676275.1 Gammaproteobacteria bacterium
ATTCGCATCCTGCAATTGCTGTTGAAGAATATTCCGGGAAATTCGAAAATCACAGTTTAAACAAGTCACTTTCTCCAGGTTGCCATGTAGATCCATTACATTGGATGATCCGGCTTTCTGGTGAAGACCATCGACATTTTGGGTTACCAGGCATTGAATTAGCCCTGCCTTTTCAAGTTTGGCGAGGGAGAGATGTACTCCCGCCGGTTTGGCATTGCTGACAAGAGGCCAACCGTGCATGCTTCTTGCCCAATAGCGTTGCCGGGTGGATTCCTGAGCAAAAAAGTCCTGGAACTGAACCGGTTTGAGGTTCTTCCACTCTCCCTGTTCATCTCGATAATCAGGGATCCCGGAAGCGGTGCTGCAACCGGCACCTGTGAGCACGAAAATCGGCTTATTACGCTGAATGAAATCGGCGAGCTCAGTAATGCTATCGGGATGGGTCATATTTTCTTCGATCATAAAAACGGCTAAAGAGTAATTTTATTCCTGATTCAGACATGAGCTGCGATTTTCGTTATTCTGGAAAACAACTTATTAATAATCCCATATATATTGTAACTGTTAACCCGATAGAAACAGTAATGATCAGATGAAAGAAACTAAATACCAGGGTAGTTGCCATTGTGGTGCCGTGCGTTTTGAAATAGAAGCGCCGCTTACTCTCGAAGTTGAAGATTGCAATTGTTCCATATGTACTAAAGCCGGATTTTTACATCTGATTTTGCCCCTGAGTAAATTTACTTTGCTGCAAGGTGAAGAACAGCTGGAAAATTATACATTCAATACTGGTGTGGCCAGACATACGTTTTGTAAAACCTGTGGAATTAAACCTTTTTATACACCAAGGTCGAACCCGGATGGCATAGATATAAACGCCCGTTGCCTCGACACAGAAGCAGAATCATTATCCATAGTAAAGTTTGACGGACAGGATTGGGAGGCGAATGCTCAGAGACTCTCCCATAAGAGTAAAGTTGTGTAAACTGGGTATTCACTATTTCAAATATCGAAACTCGTATTCATTACAAAAAAATTGGAAAACAAATAATGCCTTCAATAGAAACCAGTCCCTACCCAATGATATTTAAAGTAGATAATCCGCAGGAATTGCCATCTGTGAATAATGATGACAAAAATAAAATCGCTATTCGAACCATGACCCGCGCTTTAGAGGGTATGCAAAAAGAAGCAATAGTTAATGACAGTTTTACCAATTCAGCCTGGCGTATGGTTTGCGATGAAGGGCCCTGGTTAAATGGTACTGATCTGGCCTCATTTCCTTTGGGTTACTTTTCAACCGGAATGATTGCGTCACTGGCTTCCGAGATCATTGCGCTGGCGAAAAACCGAAATATCAATATTAGCGGATTAAAGTTAATACAGGATGCCAATTACAGCATGGAAGGATCCGCTATAAAAAGAACTATGAAAGGAACGGCATTGCCGATAGAAACGGAAGTTCAAATCAGCAGTGATGCAGATAAATCGCAAATAGAAGAACTTGTTTATCATGCTCTGGCGGCTTCTCCAACAGATGCCATCATGCGTGAAGAATTGCCAAGTCGATTCAAAATCAGTCTGAACGGCAAAAATATTCCAGTTGGCTTAGCAGAGCCGGCTGATATCTTGAACTCAGACGATCCCAATGCTTTATTTGATCATATCTCACCCATACCATCCTCGGGTTTCGAGCCGGATATAACCGTAAAACTTGACGGCGCGGATACCAGCACTGAGAGAAAGGCACCGGCAGTAGGGATGGCAAGCGAGCAAAAACGCCTGCTTAAAGTTCGTGCAATTCTTCAAGTTCTGGACGACGGTCTAAAAAGCATACAGGTGCAATGCATCAAACCTGAAGGTGGTAGCGTTTTTAACTTTTTGAGCGATGAACCTGAGTGTTTTGGCGGTAAAAGTAGAGCACCTACCGGTTTGCAGTATTTATCTGCAGGCATGTCATTTTGTTTTATGACTCAAATAGGGCGTTTTGCCGGGATTGTTAAACAGGATCTGACTGCCTACGGGATAGTTCAGGATACCTGGTTCGGTTTACCGGCTGGATCGGCAAATCTTGATGAGGCAGCTAAAGCTTATCCGGTTGATACCCACGCATTTCTGACATCCACAGATGATGTTGAAACGAATCAGCTATTGGTCGATATGAGTGAGCAGACTTGTTATTTACATGCCTGTTATCGGGGTATCGCGAAGACGAAATTACGAATTATTACGGACTAAAAATTGAGAAAGCTATTCCGGGAATAAATATATTGCATCCCATGCCGGCGCAGGTGATATAGAAAAGGACACACATAAGGCATCTATTGCCTTTTGTGCGATTTCCTCTGAGCAGCGTCCATCCTCTGTATAGTATTTTTGATATAGCTTTGCTGTTTCATTTTTAAAAGAATCATCGACGTCAAAATATTTATTCAAAACAAGGGCAATAAAGTCAGGGTCATTGTGAATAATGGAGAGACCTTCTTTAAGGATATTGACAAAGCTCATAGCTAATTGTCTTTCTTTGTCCAGAAACGATTGAGCAATAGCAAGACCCGTAGTCGGGATCCTGATTTCATCTCCAAAAAAGCAAAGTTTATTCAGACCTGATTGTTCAATTTTTGCAGGAGCGATTGCAGAACTAATCACAGCCGCATCAACACTTCCACTTTTCAATAAACCGAATCGTGCGGCGTCATCGCGGGCAGCCAGCAGTTCAACACTTTGCTCAACATTAATCCCTGCTTTATTCAGAATAATATTCGCCAAATGATGAGGTGGTGCGACAACAGGGAAGGTTGCTATTTTTGTATTGCTCAAATCCTGCAAACTTGCCAGGGAACTGGATGAATATATCCAGAACATGGGCCTGTCTGTGGCGACAAATATTACGCGTTGCGGAATACCTTTAATGGCGCTTGCCAGCGCCGCACCACAACTGGCCTGGAATAGAGATTCAGGTAATTCTGTATCGGGGATAAAAGTGATATCGATTAATTCAATATTCAGTTTTTCACGTTTGTATAAGCCAGCTTCATGAGCAATGAAATGGCAAAGTAGTTCGTGTGGGTCAAAAGCCTTGAAGCCTAACTGTAAAGTTGTCATGTTGATTTTACTGTGAGTGCCATTATGACGCCCAGACACTGATTAAACATTTATTAATTTAGTTTTGGTAGAACCTGTTCAGCCAGGCTTCGAATAATTGCATCGGGTTCTTTCGTTGCTATTGGCAAGACAAAGTTTTCCACACCCAGTTCGACCAGCTCTTTAAAACGTGGCACGGCTTCTTCCGGTGTGCCGGCAATGGCAACCGCATCAAGGATACGGTCAGTAATAAAATCAGCCTGCTTTGCATCCATACTGCCATGTTGTTGGTAGTCATATTGTTCTTTCATGATACGAAGATCTTCCCAAAGATCCTCCGGTATATCTTCTTTCGGTATACCGGTATAAATTGTACCGGCCGCCACTGATGCGTAACCTTTGGCCTCATTACGAATTTGTTCACGATCATCCGATACAGCACAGGCAAGTCTTTGGTAAAGTTTTATATCCGACAAACTACGACCAGCTTCTCTCGCCCCAATCTCAATATTCTTTTTTGCATAACGCACAAGTGAAGGATCAGATCCAACCTGGAAAAGTACCCCGTCAGCCACGCGTCCGGCCATTTGTAAAGATCTGGGGCCGGTACAGGCAATAACAATGGGTATTTTTCTGGGTGGCCAGCTTACCTTGATGTCCTGTCCATCATAATGAGCGCATTCTCCCGCCATTAATAATCTCAAGACCCCGATAACTTCTTCCAACCGTTTTAGTTTGGATGGTTTATGGCCAATATTATAAATGGCGCTATCTCCTATACCGATTCCCAGTACAGCTCTTCCACCTGAGAGTTCATCCAGTGTTGCAAAGCTGTGGGCGAGTACGGCAGGGTGCCTTGTTATGATATTGGTAACACCGGTCGCCAGTTCCATATTTTTTGTTCGGTCAGCGAAAAGTGTTAATGCCATAAAAGCATCACGAAAAACTGATTGTGAATCGGCAACCCAGACACCACCAAACCCCAGTTCATCAGCCAAAGCTATCCAGTCGACAAAATCGCTTATAGGTCGGTTCGGAAGTATTCCAACGTGAAAAGAAACAGGCATTAATAAAATCTCCAGAAGTTAAAAAAGCAAATAATTCAGCTCATGATAAATGCATTGACAATATAAACTCAATTTTATTATGTCGGTGATTTTACAAGTCTGTCCATTGGTTGCTCGTCAATCGGGATATGAATAACTGCAGCCAGTACACCTAGTATAATTCCAGCCCACCAGACAGGATCATACGATCCAATAGTGTCGTATAGGTAGCCACCCAACCAAACACCGATAAAGCTGCCAATCTGATGACTGAAGAAAACAAGTCCGGTTAAAGTCGCCATGTATCGTAGTCCGAATACTTGCACTACTATTCCTGAAGTCAAGGGTACTGTCGCAAGCCAGAGGATGCCCATTGCAGCGGAGAACAAATAGATAGTTAGCGCGGTTTTTGGGGACAGTAATAAAATTGCTATTACTATGGCGCGTGTGAAATAAATAAAACTGAGACTGTATTTCTTGCTCCATCGCTGACCTGCGAGGCCAGCGAGAAAAGAACCGATAATATTGAAAAGGCCGATAATGGAAATGGCATAGGCACCAACAATTGGATCAAGACCCAGATCGTTTACATAGGCGGGGAAGTGGACGGAAATGAAAGCGACGTGAAAACCACAAACAAAAAAACCGAGAGATAATAATAAGAAGCCGCGATGAGCAAGAGCTTCTTTCAGAGCCGCACTCAATGTTTGTTCGAAGAATTCTTTATCTTTAGGTGTCGCTTTGTATGCGGGCAAACATAAAGCCAGGGGAATAATGATCAGGGTGGAAAATGCCAAAATCCAAAGTGTCGAGTTCCAGCCGAATGATGAAATTAACGATTGTGTAATGGGTGAAAATATTACCTGTCCCATTGAACCCGCTGCAGTACCAAGACCAAGAGCAATTGAGCGCCGATCCGGACCTACCGCATTTGCAATAGCTGCAAGAGCAATAGAAAAAGAAGTAAAAGCGACGCCAAGACCAGTAAGTAAACCTGCGGTCATATGTAACATGAAACTGCTGTTGGCTTCAGCCATACCCAAAGTGCCGAGCACATACATGATTGCGCCGATTGCTATTACTCTGGAGGGACCGAACTTGTCTGAAATTGCACTGGCGACAGGAACACCTATGCCCCATAACAGGTTTTGCAGAGCCAGGGCAAAGGCGAAGGTTTCACGATTCCAGCCCTTTGTTATGGTCATTGGATCCAGAAACAGGCCAAAACTGGAACGCACACCAAAGCCGATTAACGCAATAAAGCAACTCGCTACAATAATAATACCGGGTGTTCGCCAGTTAGAATTCATTGCTTGAGTGCTCACGTTCATTATGTATTAAGTAGTTTGAATCAATAGTTAAGAGCGGCAAATCGTAGACGTTTCCAGCAACAAAGGGAAAGCGTTTTTAGTGCATAAATTAATTAATTAGTAGTTTTATTGTATTCGTGTGTTAGAGTGCGCGCATCTGGTAATACTCGAAGAGTAGCCAGAGCGTCATCTTTAGTTGTTAGTTCGCCTCATTTGTATTGCTTTTATTACTCTGCAATACAATCATCGAGTCCAGCTGTCCCTCCCTTTAGAGAGCCAATTATTGCATGGCGCATGCGTCCGAACTTATTAAATCGGGCACACGTACCGGCAAAGCTATCTTATGCCCCGAACTTGAATCGTGTAGACACACGTGTTCAATGCTGGGTTGATTTTACTTCGCTAAACATAACAAACCTCCGCCATGGTTCCAGGCTCAAAGAAGCCGGCAAGGTAGAGGTAATACTTTATATTCAGGAAAATTGAATGACATTTGAAAAACTCGGATTATCCGATGAATTATTACGCGCTTTGCGCGATACGGGCTATACAAGCCCAACACCAATACAGGCTCAGGCCATCCCCGCTATCCTCGATGGCAGAGATGTAATGGGTGCCGCGCAAACCGGCACAGGCAAGACTGCTGGTTTTACCTTGCCGCTGTTACAACTACTAAGCAACAAAGCTCCTGTTAAAAGCAATCGGGCACGTGCACTGGTACTCACGCCGACAAGGGAACTCGCAGCCCAGGTCGAGGAAAGCGTAACTACTTATGGTAAGCACCTGAGTCTCCGTTCTACCGTGGTATTCGGTGGCGTTAAAATTAACCCGCAAATGATGAAGCTCCGCCGGGGCGTTGATGTGTTGGTAGCAACACCGGGACGTCTGCTGGATCTTTACCAACAGAAAGCTATCCGCTTTGACGATATCGAAGTATTGATACTGGATGAAGCCGATCGCATGCTGGACATGGGCTTTATACATGACATAAAAAGGATCATGGCCCTGTTGCCGAAAAAGCGGCAGAACCTGATGTTTTCGGCAACTTTCTCTAAAGAGATTCGTTTACTTGCGAAAGGTATCACCAACAATCCTGTGGAAATCGATGTTGCTCCGCGTAACTCTGCGGTTGAAATTATTTCGCAAAAGATTCACCCCGTAGACAAGGCCCGTAAGCCGGATCTACTTAGTCATCTTATTCGAACGGGCAATTGGTACCAGGTGCTGGTGTTCAGTCGAACCAAGCATGGCGCTGATAAACTGGTAAAACGATTGGCACGAGATGAAATTCATGCTGCTGCTATCCATGGCAACAAAAGCCAGCCGCAACGTACCAAAGCCCTGGCGGGATTTAAACAGAACAAGATTCAGGTTCTGGTGGCGACCGATATTGCTGCCAGAGGTATCGATATCGATCAACTTTCACATGTAGTCAACTTCGATCTACCGAATGTGCCAGAAGATTATGTACATCGAATAGGTCGTACAGGTCGTGCCGGTGCCAGTGGTATTGCAATTTCACTCGTGAGTGCCGATGAAGCAAAACAACTGCAGGATATTGAGCGTCTTATTAAACGCAAGATCGAAAGAGAAGAAATCGAAGGATTTGAACCTGCTCATGTCGTGCCTGAAGCGATAAAAAACAAGCCATCTAATAAGCCCGGCCAGGGAAAGAAAACCAGTAAGAAGAGCAGTCACCGTAAAGGTCACAGCTGGAATTCGAATGAGAAAGGTGCCCGTGGCAGAAACGGTTCTGCTTCAAACAAAAGTAAGAACCCTGCAAATCGTAACAGACGCCCGGCAACAGGCGCAGCCCACGCAGTTTAGTTCCGATCTTGATCTGCGGTATTTCAGTTGTCCTCATTTGAGAGGCAACTGAGATACATGGAGCATTAATCAAGTTAAAACGCTCTTCAGCTACTTGTTCCGTTCACGCTATTTCTTCACAATACCTCCATATAAAAGTCTTATGGGGACATCTAATGAAAATAACTACAATAATAATATCAAGCCTGTTGCTAATGTTTGCTTGCTTTAATGCTGCAAGCACAGAAGAGAAAGACACTTCACAGCAGTTTCTGTCAAAAGATATTTTCGATCTGGAATTTGCCAATGATCCGCGTATTTCACCGGACGGTCGTAGTATCGTCTATGTACGTAGCTCAATGGATATAATGAGTGACAGGGCTCGCGGAAATCTCTGGACAATCAATTTCGATGGATCAAATCATCGCGCCTTACTTTCCAGTCGTAAGAGTTATTCTTCACCGCGTTGGTCACATGACGGTGGTCGACTGGCCTATATTTCAGGTGCCGAAGGCAGCCCGCAACTATACCTTCGCTGGATGGATACCGGGCAAACTGCCTTACTTACCAATCTTACCAAATCACCTGGTTCGATTAGCTGGTCTCCCGATGGCAAGTGGATTGCGTTTACCATGCAGGTAAGTGCCAGCCAGAAACCTTTGGCCAGCGCACCAGCGAAACCGGAAAAAGCAAAATGGGCACCGCCGGTAAAATTAATTGATAAGCTGGTGTATCGTGTGGATGGGGCAGGTTTTCTGGAAGCCGGCTATTCTCATGTATTCATTGTTTCAGCTGAAGGCGGAACACCGCGTCAGTTAACAAAGGGTGATTACAACCACGATGGTCCTTTATCCTGGACACCGGATAGCAAGAATATCGTGTTTTCCGCAAATCGAAATGAAGATTGGGAATATCAGCCTGCCGAAAGCGAAATATTCATGCTTACTGTCAGCGATGGAACACTTACACAGTTAACTACTCGTATAGGTCCCGATTCTGCCGCTGTGGTATCACCGAATGGTCGATACATTGCCTATACCGGTTTTGACGATCGAGAACAGGGCTACCAGTTGACCTATCTGTACGTGATGGACATCGATGGTAAAAAATCCCGGGCTATTACCACCAGCCTTGATCGTTCTGTTTTTAATCCTCAATGGGCAGGTAACAATAAGATATTTTATCAATATGATGATCATGGTGTCGCAAAACTGGGTTCGGCAAATCTGTCCGGCAAAACATCGTCTGTCGCAGCTAATATTGGTGGCACTACTTTAGGTAGACCCTACACAAGTGGCAGCTATACCGTTGCGAAAAACGGAGCCTATGCAATTACTATCAACTCCAGTCATCGACCAGCCGATATTGCCGTTGGTAAAAAAGGAAAAACAAAACAACTTACCCAACTGAATGATGATGTCTTCGCGCATAAATCACTGGCACAGGTAGAAGAAATATTCTGGAAGTCATCTTTTGATGGTCGTCAAATTCAGGGATGGGTGGTAACACCACCTGGATTTGATTCTTCTAAGAAGTATCCTTTTATACTTGAGATACATGGTGGTCCCTTTGCCGCATATGGACCCAACTTTTCTGCAGAGATACTACGCTATGCAGCAGAGGGTTATGTTGTCCTTTATGCAAATCCGCGTGGAAGCACCAGCTATGGAGAAGAATTTGGCAACCTGATTCACCATGCTTATCCCGGCAATGATTATGATGATTTGATGTCAGGTGTGGATGCAGTCATCAGCAAAGGTTATGTTGATGAAAATAACCTGTTTGTGACAGGTGGCTCCGGTGGTGGTGTCCTGTCTGCATGGATCGTTGGTAAAACTGATCGATTCAAGGCTGCTGTTGTCGCCAAACCAGTGATTAACATGACGAGTTTTGTATTGACATCAGACTATGTGAATTATTTCTACAAATACTGGTTTACCGGCTACCCATGGGAACAACCTGATGAGTACTGGAAACGTTCACCCTTATCGTTGGTGGGTAATGTCACAACACCTACCATGTTATTAACCGGTGAGTCAGATTACAGGACGCCAATCTCAGAGTCAGAACAGTTTTACGTTGCCCTGAAACTGCGCAAAATTGATACCGCGCTATTACGTGTTCCCGAAGCGTCTCACGGTATTGCCAGTCGACCGTCAAACCTGATTGCCAAGGTTGATAACATCCTCGCCTGGTTTGAAAAATATAGAACAGATAAGAAAAAAGAGAAGGAAGAGTAAAAAAGCGATAAAGTAGGTAAATAAGATATTAAGAAAACAGACTGATGTAGACGAAACTTATTTATGTTCGTCATCCCCGCCTACGCGGGGATGACGAAAAGCAGCTTAGTTTCATCCAAAGGCATTAATTCTTTACATAGCGATGAACGAAGCGATCCGTTTTCCTGCGTATGGTTTCTTCAAAAACCTGAATGGTTCTGTCGTCATCGGCGTTTCGCAGTACATCGGAAGAAGCTTCAAACTTGAATCCGGCACTTTCAATATCTTTTCTGGCAAAGTCTTCATCTATTCTATGTAAGGTCTGGGCAGCGCTTTTACCTGTGCCTGGCTTAGCCGAATGGTCGATGATGGCAAGAATTCCACCAGGTTTCAGGGCACTGTGAATTTGCTTAAAAAAACCTTCTCTGTCGACAACGGGCCAATAGTCAGCCACGTAATAAACATCATGATAGGTCATTACCATTAAGATCAAATCATAAGTCTCTGAACCGAGTTCAAGGGCTGGCATTTCTGTGGTTAGACGTTTTACTGCTGGTAGTCTATCGTTACCAAAGCGCTCTGTAATAGCATCACCGACAAATTTTTTGTATGCCTCATTGGTATGCGCAACCACCTGTCCATTTTCACCTACAACACCGGCCATAACTTCAGACCAATAGCCACCACCAGAGAGAAAATCGAGGATTTTCATTCCGGGTTTAACATCAAAAAAACCAAGCACTTCCGCAGGCTTGCTTGTTTTATCACGTTCACGATCTTTATCGCTTCGTGCAGGGTTATTAACAGCCTTTTCGATTATATTTGCAGGTGAGTCAGCAAGAGTGACGCTGCTCGAAAATAAACCAAGTAATATTACTACAACAAATTTATTAGTATTTTTCATCTTATATGAATCCTTTTATCGAAGTATTGAGAATTACTGTAACTACTTTTCATGAGGAGCAATTTAGCATGAAATCAGCTTCTGTCTAGCTTTTGCTGATACATACACAGCCCGGGCATTCTCGTTTATACTGAGCTCCAATTAACGCTTCTGCTAAAAGGTAATCCTGGCAATTGTCTCTCCTGATCTTATTCGGTTTTATCTTTGCAGCATTTCTGCTGTGGATCATCTGGCAGAAATTACGTCAATCTCATCGAAACAAGCTTTTTCTGAAAGAATTTCCCGCAGAATGGATTCCAGTTCTGCAAAACAATGTTTCAATATATGCATTGTTGCCTGAGCAGCTGAAACAAAATTTGCATGGGTGGATTAATATCTTTCTTGATGAAAAGGAATTCTTCGCATGTGCCGGATTTCAGATTGACGATGAGGTACGTGTAACCATAGCCGCTAATGCCTGTCTGCTTCTGCTTGGACGAGACAAAGGCTGTTTTCCTGGTTTCACCTCAATTCTGATATACCCCGATACCTACGTGGCAAAGGAAACCAAATACGA